>NZ_JBJLSE010000050.1:0-28844 GCF_050871845.1 Kineococcus arenarius subsp. arenarius | reverse complement strand
TTCGCGGCCGCGGGTCTCGAACGACAACCCGTTTAGTGAGGCCTTGTTCAAGACGGTGAAGTACGCCCCGACCTTCCCCGAGCGGTTCGCCACCTTGGCCGATGCGCGAGCCTGGATGGAGGACTTCGCCGATTGGTACAACCACGAGCATCACCATGCTGGGATCGGGTTGCACACGCCCGCTGACGTCCATCACCACCGCACCGCACACGTCCAGCAGGCCCGACGCCGCGCACTCGAACGGGCCCGGCAGGCCCACCCCGAACGCTTCGCGGCCGAGCCGGCCCTGCCGAAGATCCTCGACCTGCCGACCAGCGCCTGGATCAACCGACCCGACGACCCTGCGCAGGCCGAGCACAGCTCAGCTGCTTAACACCTGCTGGCCTCAACCGCCTTGACACGTTCCGCTTCGGCCACTTGTGGGCCAGGGGTGATGTGCGCGGCAAGACACACGAGTCCAAGGCGTTCCGCCACCGCGACGTCGGTGACCTCGGCTTGGACTACCACGCCTTCGACATCAAGGAGGTCCACGGTGCCCAACTGATCGTCTACCAGGCCGCTCTCGGCAGCCCGGATGCCGAAAAGCTGCAAATGCTGGCCTCGCTGCACGCCACGCCCCCCGGGACGCGCACCAGACCACAGGCGCAGTAACCCTGCAGTAACCCTGCAGTATTCCTGCAACAGCGCTGCGACGGCAGTCGCAGCGAGACGTGCACGTGGTGGAGGCACGTACAAGATCAGTGCCATGCACCGACCGCACGACCGGCGACCACTCCTCTCAATGAGGTGGTGGCCGGTCAGGGACGACCCCGCTAGTGTCCTCCGCCAGAGATCCGCTACGAAAGTACACTGGCGGGGATGCCTCGCACTGGACGCCCCAAGGCCGAGCTCGTACTCACCGACGACGAACGTGACCAACTACAGCGCTGGACCCGACGACACACCTCAGCCCAGGCCCTGGCGCTGCGTTCGCGGATCATCCTGGCCTGCGCCGAAGGCACGTCGAGCCGCGAGGTTGCCGAGAGGCTGGGCTGCAACGAGGCCACCGTCGGCAATTGGCGGCGGCGGTTCGTGGCCCATCGACTCGACGGCTTGAGCGACGAAGCCCGACCAGGTCGGCCGGCTTCGATCACCGCTGACCAGGTCGAAGACGTCGTCGTCGCCACCTTGGAGGCCACGCCGAAGAACGCGACGCACTGGTCGCGGTCGAAGATGGCGCAGCGCAGCGGGTTGAGTGAGTCCACGATCGGGCGGATCTGGAGGGCGTTCGGCCTGCAACCGCACCGCGCCGAAGGCATGAAGCTGTCCAACGATCCGATGTTCGTGGAGAAGGTCCACGACGTCGTCGGCCTCTACCTCAACCCACCCGAGGCCGCGGTGGTGCTGTGCGTGGACTGGGGGTCCCTCCCGCTCACGGGGGCGAAGAGCCAGGTCCAGGCCCTGGCCCGGTCCCAGCCGGCGTTCCCGATGATGCCGGGCATGCCGGAGAAGCGGACCCACGACTACGTCCGGCACGGCACCACCAGCCTGTTCGCGGCGCTGAACGTCGCTGACGGCACCGTCATCTCCGCCACCCACCGCCGACACCGCAGCACGGAGTTCAGGAAGTTCCTCACCAAGATCGACACCGAGGTCCCTGACCACCTCGACGTGCACATCGTCTGCGACAACTTCCCCCGCACGCGGGAGGGACCCCCAGGCACCCACAAGCACCCGACCATCAAGGCCTGGCTGGCCAAGCACCCCCGGTTCCAGCTGCACTTCACCCCGACGTACTCCTCGTGGCTGAATCAGGTCGAGAGGCTTTTCGCCTATGTCACAGCCGATCTTCTGCAGCGAAGTGACCACCGCAGCGTCCAGGCCCTCGAGGCCGACCTCCGCGCCTGGGTCGCGGACTGGAACGAGAACCCGAAGCCCTTCGTCTGGACCAAGACCGCGGATCAGATCCTGGCGTCACTCGGACGACTTCTGCAGCGGATCTCTGGCGGAGGACACTAGCAGATCGACAAGGAAGCTGCACAGGTGGACTGGGAGCTTGGGCCAGGCATGGTGCGCGGAGGGCGCAGTTGCAGCAATCCCGGCAGCCCGGCTGATTCGCACCGCCCTTCCGGTCCTGTCTGCGATCGGTGTTGCCAGTTGCTCAGCGCGATCGGCGTCACCACACAAACCGGAGTGACTGGTGAACGTCTGGGCCTGCCCCGGTTCGCGGGACACGGTGACTGTGTAGTTCAGGCTACCGCGACCTCGACCTCGGCGACTCGAGGCTCGAACTCGTCCGGGCCCAGGTAGCCCAGGCCGGAATGCCGACGGCGCGGGTTGTACCAGCCCTCGATCCACTCGAAGATCACCGCGTGCACCCCGGCCCGGGTCGGCCAGGCCTGCCGGTCGACGAGTTCGGCCTTGATGGTCGCGAAGAACGATTCGGCGACCGCGTTGTCCCAGCACTGCCCCTTCCGGCCGACCGACAAGCGGACACCCAGATGCCCTGCAGCGGTAGCGAACTGCTGCGAGGTGTACTGACAGCCACGGTCGGAGGGGAAGATCACCCCGACCGGTGGACGACGCGACTGGCAGGCGTTGCGCAGCGCCTGCTCGACCAGGTCGGTCCGCGGTGGCCCACCCGACGATCCGCCGGGAGGAGATGTCGGTCACCGTTGTTAGGTAGATCCATTTCTCCCACGTCGCGATGTACGTGATGTCCCCGCACCAGCGGGAGTTCACCGCGGCGGCGTTCACGCTGAAGTCACGCATGATCGCGTCCGCCGCCGTCGGTGCCGTCGGAGCCGTCGGAGCCGTCGAATGGGACCAGTCCCCCGGTGAGCTGACGTGGGGCCAGCAGTGGGCCGAGCGACTGGACGAACTGAGCGAGGACGAGAGCAGCCGACTGTGGGCAGCGGTGTACGCCGCCCGCCACGAGGACCTGGCACACCGCCTGCACCAGCGCCACGGACTGAGCAGCCCGCTGTGGTACGTCAACGCCTGGTACGCAGGTGTCCAGGTCCGCGACGGCGACCCCGTCGCCGCGCGCCGTACCCTCACCGAAGCGCTGCACCACTGGCTGCCCTTCGAGGCGTGGAACGCGCTTCCCGTGGACCTAGCCGTGCAGGACACCCTGCGCCCAGCCGCCACCCCGTCCTTCCGTGCTCAGATCCTTGCCGCCCTGCCAGCCCACCTGCCGTGGGAGAAGCACATCGAGGCCCGGGGTTGACGGGCGTGTGGAGCAACGCTCAGCCGACGAACCGGCCCGCGCCACGGGGCGCGGGCCGGCCGGGGTTCAGCCCGCGGTGACCGCCGTGGCGGCGAGCTCGGCGCGGACCTCCTGCGCCGCCGCCACCAGGTTCCGCAGCGCGGGGACCGTCTCGGCGTACCCGCGGGTCTTCAGCCCGCAGTCCGGGTTCGCCCACACCTGCCGGGCAGGCACCGAGGCCACCGCCAGGCGCAGCAGTTCGGCGACCTCCTCGCGGCTGGGGACCCGCGGGGAGTGGATGTCGTACACGCCCGGGCCGATGCCGCGGGCGAGGCCGGCTCGGGCGATGTCCGGCAGCACCTCCATGCGCGAGCGGGCCGCCTCGATGCTCGTCACGTCGGCGTCGAGGCGGTCGATGGCGTCGATGACCTCGCCGAACTCCGAGTAGCACAAGTGGGTGTGGATCTGCGTGGCGTCCGCGGCGCCGGCGGTCGCCAGGCGGAACGCGGCCACCGACCAGTCCAGGTACGCGGGCTGGTCCGCGCGCCGCAGCGGCAGCAACTCGCGCAGCGCCGGCTCGTCGACCTGCACCACGCCGATGCCCGCGGCCTCGAGGTCGGCGACCTCGTCGCGCAGGGCGAGGGCGACCTGGCGGGCGGTGTCGGCCAGCGGCTGGTCGTCGCGCACGAACGACCACGCCAGGATCGTGACCGGGCCGGTGAGCATCCCCTTGACCGGCTTCGGCGTGCGGGAGGCGGCGTGCGCGCTCCACGGCACGGTGATCGGCGCGGAACGCGTCACGTCGCCCCACAGGATCGGCGGGCGCACGCACCGCGAACCGTAGGACTGGACCCAGCCGTTGCGGGTCACCGCGAAGCCGTCGAGGTTCTCGGCGAAGTACTGCACCATGTCGTTGCGCTCGGGCTCGCCGTGCACGACGACGTCCAGCCCCAGCTCCTCCTGCAGCGCGACCACGCGGTCGATCTCGGCGCGCAGGAACTCCTCGTACTGCTCGTGGGTGAGCCGCCCGGCGGTGCGGGCCGCGCGCGCCGCGCGGATCTCCCCGGTCTGCGGGAACGAGCCGATGGTGGTGGTGGGCAGCAGCGGCAGGTCGAGCGCCTCGTCCTGCGCGGCGCGGCGCACCGCGTAGTCGCTGCGGTGCAGCGCGTCCTCGCCCAGGCCGGCGAGGCGCTCGCGCACCTCGGGGCGCACCACGCCGGGGGCGGCGAGGCGGTCGGCGCGCGCCGACGAGCTGGCGGCGAGGGTGCCCGTGCCCGTGCCCGGGTGGTGCAGCGCCTGCCCCAGCAGGACGACCTCGGCGACCTTCTGGTCGGCGAAGGCGAGCCAGCCGCGCAGCCGCTGGTCCAGGTGGGGCTCGTCGGCGACGTCGTGCGGGACGTGCAGCAGGGAGGTCGACGTCCCCGCGACGACGGTGCCGGCCAGCGGCACCAGCGCCTGCAGCTGCGCCAGGGCCGGCGCCAGGTCGGCGCGCCAGACGTTGTGGCCGTCGACGACCCCGGCGACGAGGGTCTTGCCGTCCAGGCCGGGGACCGGGCCGGTGGGGGCCGACCCGCGCACCAGGTCCAGTGCGAGGCCGTCCACCGCGGTGGCGGCGAGCGGTGCCAGGTGCTCACCCAGGTCGCCGTAGGGGGCGGCCACCAGCAGGCGCGGGCGGGCGGGTGCCGCCGCCAGCGCGGTGAGCAGGGTGTCGTAGGCCGAGCGCACGAGCTCCACGAGGCCGTCGACCCCCTCGGTCGCGGAGTCGCTGACGAGGGCGGGCTCGTCGAGCTGCATCCAGGCGGCACCGGCGGCGGCGTGCGCGGCCAGCAGTTCCGCGTAGACCGGCAGCAGGTCGTCCAGGCGGTCGATCGGCGCGAACCCCTCGGGGCTGCCGCCGGCGGGCTTGGCCAGCAGCAGGAACGTGACCGGCCCGACGAGGACGGGGCGGGTGAGGAAGCCGTCGGCCAGGGCTTCGGAGAACTCCCGCACGCCCCGGTCGTCGGCGAACCGGAACCGCGTGTCCGGGCCGATCTCGGGGACGAGGTAGTGGTAGTTCGTGTCGAACCACTTCGTCATCTCCAGCGGTGCGTCCGTCCCGCGGCCGCGGGCGATCGTGGACAGCCCGGCCAGGTCGACGCGCCCGTCGGCGCCCACGACGTCGGTGAAGCGCGGCGGCACGGCACCCACGGCGATCGCGGTGTCCAGCACCTGGTCGTACGCGGAGAACGCCGACGGGATGGAGGCGTCGTGGGCGTGCAGGCCCAGGTCGTTCAAGCGCCGCACCGTGCGGGCGCGCACCGCGGCCAGCGCCCGCTCGGTCGTGGCGACGTCGGCGTGGCCGGCCCACAGGGCCTCCAGCGCCTTCTTCGTCTCCCTGCGCGGGCCGATGCGGGGGTAGCCCAGGACGGTGGCCGACCAGGCGGGGACGTCGGTGGGACGGGTGGTGCGGGCGTGCGTGCTCATCGGGATCCTCCAGCCGCGAGCGCGGCGTCGTGGGGAACCGCGGATGCCTGCGGCCGTCCGGCCGAGCTCGGGACCGTCGGGGTCCCGGCGCCGAGGTGCACACCCTCGAGCAGGTCCAGCGCCGCGGGCGCTGCGTTGAACGTGTAGAGGTGGAGCCCGGGGGCACCGGCCGCGAGCAGGTCGCGGGCCAGGGCCCGGCCGAACCGGGTGCCGGCGCGGTGGCGGGCGGCGTCGCCGTGCTCGGCCGCGGACTCCAGCAGTGCCAGCAGCTCGGCGGGTGCGGGCACCCCGGTGAGCTGCTCCAGGCGCAGCAGGCGCGCCGGGTCGGTGGTCGGGATGATCCCCGGCAGCAGCGGCAGGGTGATGCCGGCGGCGCGGGCCCGGGCGGCGAAGCCGGCGTACTCCCGGGCGGAGTAGCAGACCTGCGTGATGGCGAAGGAGGCGCCGGCGTCCTGCTTGGCGCGCAGGGCCTGCAGGTCGCCGGCGCGCCGGGAGCCCGGGAAGGCCGCCACCGCGACGCTCAGCGGCGGGAGCGCCGCACCGTCCCCGCCCGCGCTCACGTGGTGGTGGCGGTCGGCGACGTGCAGCAGTTCGACCAGGTCGCAGGCGCGGCGGACGGCGTCGGCCGGCGCCGGGTCCGTGATCCGCTCGGCCGGCGGGTCGCCGCGCACCGCCAGGACGTCGCGCACACCCGCGGCGAAGAACTCCTGCGCGAGCTCCACGACCTGCCGCCTCGTGGCGCCCACGCAGGTCAGGTGGGCCACGGCGGCGGTGCGGGTCTCGCGGCGCAGGTGGGCGAGCAGTTCGCAGCCCGCGTCGCGGGTGCCGCCGCCCGCCCCGTGGGTCACGGAGAAGAAGTCCGGTCCGGTACCCGCCAGCCGGGAGGCCGTGCCGTGCAGGGCTTCCCGGGCCCGTTCGGAGCGCGGGGGGAACAGCTCGAAGCTCAGGGTGGGGCGGCCGGCGGCTCCGGCGACCAGGGGTGCGACGCTCACGGCAGCGCGGGGGGAAGCCGGGGGCCGGTGCGGCCGGGGGACGGGTGGGGCGTGGTGCGGGACATCGTCGACTCCATCGACCTGGCGGAAGCACCCGCTCCCGGGGACCGGGGGGTTGCTGCGGCGTCGTCGAGCCAGGACTCTCGACCGCTCTGGATGGGGTGGCGGTGCTGGTGGTGCTGGTGGAGCGGCGGTGCTGGTGGTGCTGGTGGTGCTGGTGGTGCTGGTCGTGCTGGTGGTGCCGGTGGAGCGGCGGGTCAGTGCTCCCCGCCCTGCGGCGGCAGCGCGGCCACCACCGGGTGGTCGGCGTGGATCAGGCCCACCTTCGCCGCACCACCGGGCGAGCCGACGGTCTCGAAGAACTCGACGTTGGCCGCGGTGAACGCCGACCACTGCTCGGGCACGTCGTCCTCGTAGTAGATCGCCTCCACCGGGCACACCGGCTCGCAGGCACCGCAGTCGACGCACTCGTCGGGCTGGATGTACAGCGAGCGCTCGCCCTCGTAGATGCAGTCGACAGGGCACTCCTCGATGCAGGCCTTGTCCTTGACGTCCACGCAGGGCTGGGCGATGACGTACGTCACTGCGCGCTGCTCCTCTCGCTGTCGGTGGTGGTGAGCGTGCGGGCGGTGCGGCGGTGCCGGCGCACCGAGTGGGCCACGGCGAGGGCGCCGACGACCAGCACGAGCGCGTAGACGGCCCAGCGGACCGGGTCGGTGGCCCCGACGGCGTCGCTGCGCAGCAGGGTGCGCGAGTTCGTCAGGACGATGACGGCGCCGACGGCCGAGCCCAGCACGTGCGGCGGGGCGTAGCGCACCAGCCAGGCGGCGATGGGCGCGGCGATCAGTCCGCCGAGCAGCAGCGCCAGCACCCACGTCCAGGCGATGCCCTGCGATCCGAGCCCCACGAGGAAACCCGCGCTGGCGGCCACGGCGACGAGGAACTCGCTGGTGTCCACCGAGCCGATGACCTTGCGGGCCTCCAGCCGGCCGGAGGCCAGCAGGGCGGGGGTGCCCACGGGACCCCAGCCGCCGCCACCGGTCGCGTCCACGAACCCGGCGAACAGGCCCAGCGGCGCCAGGAAGCGCCGCCGCAGCGGCCGGTGCAGTGACCTCTCGTCGAAGCGCGCCACCGCGGAGCGCAGCAGCACGTACACGCCCAGCAGCAGCAGCACGGCACTGATGACGGGGGCGGCGACGTCCGTGGGCAGCGACGACAGCACCGTCGCGCCGAGGAAGGCCCCGACCGCGCCGGGCACCCCCACGCGCACCACGACGCGCCAGTCCACGTTGCCGAAGCGCCAGTGCGCGGCCCCGGAGGCCAGCGTGGTGCCGATCTCCGCGAGGTGGACGGTGGCGGACGCGGCGGCGGGGCTCGCCCCGACGACGAGCAGCAGCGTCGTGGAGGTGACCCCGTAGGCCATGCCGAGGGAGCCGTCGACGAGCTGAGCCAGCAGGCCGACCAGGGCGAGCAGGGCGAACTTGTGCACGAGGAGAGCCGTCCGTACGTCCGTGGACCCGCAGGTCCGCGCTTGCCGGACGCCGAACGGCGACCGGCCGGGTCCTCACCCGGAGCACCCCGCCGCGACAGGAGGGTTGCCGACCAGCGAGCCGGGGCTTGACGCTGGTACTCGTGACCGCCACTGACGGTAGACGACCCCCGGGGGGCGGTCAACACCTCACCACACCGGCGAGAACGGCGCGGTTCCCCCCGCTCCGCCCGTCCGCGCCGCGCGGACCTCCGGGACCGTGTTGGAGTTCGTGCGCTCGTGCCCTACCGTGGTCCCGTGGTCCAGCCCTCTGCCGTGCGCCTCGTCTCGCGCCGGTACGTCGACCTCATGCGGCTGCAGAGCGCCTACGCGTGCCGTCCCGGTCGCTCGCTGCACCCCACCAGCTGAGGGCCTCCTCACGAGGAGGACCCGTCTCCCCCGTGAGGTTCCATGACACCCGACGCCAGCACCGCCCCCCCCGAGCAGACCGCCCCGGCGGCTCCCCGCCGCACACCGCGCGCCCCGCGCCCCGGTGGCAACGGGCAGTGGCGCGTCGACGGCACCGCCCCGCTCAACCACAACGAGGAGTTCAAGGCCGCCGACGGGGGGCTGAACGTCCGTGAGCGCATCGAGAACGTCTACGCGGCCGGGGGTTTCTCCTCGATCGCGCCCGACGACCTCAACGGGCGGTTCCGCTGGTGGGGGCTGTACACCCAGCGCCGCCCCGGCATCGACGGCGGGCGCACCGCGCAGCTGTCCGCGCAGGAGCTGTCCGACGAGTTCTTCATGCTGCGCGTGCGGATCGACGGCGGAGCGCTGACGACGGAGCAGTTGCGCGTCGTGGCCGGCATCTCCACCGAGTTCGCCCGCGACACGGCCGACATCACCGACCGGCAGAACGTGCAGCTGCACTGGGTGCGCATCGAGGACGTCCCGGAGATCTGGCGCCGGCTCGAGGCCGTGGGGCTGCAGACGACCGAGGCGTGCGGGGACACCCCGCGCGTGGTGCTGGGCAGCCCGGTCGCGGGCATCGCCCGTGACGAGGTCATCGACCCGACGCCGGTGATCACGGAGATCGTGGACCGCTTCATCGGCGACCCGGAGCTCGCGAACCTGCCGCGCAAGTTCAAGACCGCCGTCACCGGCCACCCCAGCCAGGACGTGGTCCACGAGATCAACGACATCTCCCTGGTGGGCGTGGTCCACCCCGAGCTCGGCCCGGGGTACGACCTGTGGGTGGGGGGCGGGCTGTCGACCAGCGCGCACCTCGCCCAGCGCCTCGGGGCGTTCGTGCCCCCGGAGCGGGCCGCGGAGGTGTGGCAGGCGGTGGTCCGGGTCTTCCGGGACTACGGCTACCGCCGGCTGCGCAACAAGGCGCGCCTGAAGTACCTGGTCGCCGACTGGGGGGCCGAGCGGTTCCGGCAGGTGCTGGAGACCGAGTACCTGGACCGGGCGCTGCCCGACGGCCCGCCGCCGCCGGCCCCCTCCGGTCGCGGCGACCACGTGGGCGTGCACGAGCAGAAGGACGGCCGGTGCTACGTCGGCCTGTCCCCCACCGTCGGGCGGGTCAGCGGCACGGTGCTGCGCGACCTGGCCGACGCCGCGGAGGCGGCTGGCTCGGGGCGCGTGCGCTTCACCCCGCACCAGAAGGTCGTCGTCCTGGACGTCGACCCGGCACGGGTCCCGGAGTTCACGGCCCGCGTCGAGGACATCGGCCTGACCGCGCACCCCTCGCCGTTCCGGCGCACCACGATCGCCTGCACGGGGATCGAGTTCTGCAAGCTGGCGATCGTGGAGACCAAGGACACCGCGACGCGGGCGATCGAGGAGCTGGAGCGCCGGCTGGCCGGGGTGGAGATCGACACCCCGATCACGCTGCACGTCAACGGCTGCCCGAACTCCTGCGCCCGCATCCAGACCGCCGACATCGGCCTGAAGGGGCAGCTGGTGCAGGACGGGCACGGCGAGCAGGTCGCCGGTTTCCAGGTCCACCTCGGCGGCGGGCTGGCCTCGGCCGACCGCGCCGAACCTGGCGTGGGCCGCACCGTGCGCGGCTTGAAGGTGACGGCCACCGCTTTGCCCGAGTACGTCGAGCGCCTGGTGCGGCGCTACCTCGAGACCCGGGAGCCGCGCGAGACCTTCGCGGCCTGGGCCCACCGCAGCGACGAGGAGGCTCTGCGATGAGCGAGACCACGACGACCACCGTCCCCACGCCCCGTGTGCGCCGCGACCGCGAGGAACTGCGGTCCCTGGCCGAGCGCGGGGCCGCGGAGCTCAGCGGAGCGGGCGCGGAGGAGGTGGCCGCCTGGGCGGCGGCCACCTTCCCGGGCACCCTCGCCGTGGCGTGCAGCATGGCCGACGCCGTCCTGCCCCACCTGGTGTCCCGGTTCGCGCCCGGCGTCGACGTGCTGTTCCTGGACACCGGCTACCACTTCGCGGAGACCCGCGGCACGCGCGACGAGGTCGAGTTCGCGCTGCCGGTGCGCGTCGTGGACGTCCTGCCCCGGCAGACCGTCGCCGAGCAGGACGCCGAGTTCGGCCCCCGACTGCACGAGCGCGACCCCGGCACGTGCTGCCGGCTGCGCAAGGTGGAGCCCCTGGCCGCCGCCCTGGGCGGGTACGAGGCGTGGGTGACGGGTGTGCGCCGCGAGGAGGCCCCGACCCGCGCCGGCACCCCCCTGGTGCAGTTCGACGAGCGGCACGGGCTGGTCAAGCTCAACCCCCTGGCGGCCTGGACCTTCGACGAGCTCGTCGACTACGCCACCGCGAACGCCGTCCCGGTCAACCCGCTGCTGACCAGCGGCTACCCCTCGATCGGCTGCAAGCCGTGCACCCGCGCGGTGGCACCGGGCGAGGACCCGCGCGCCGGTCGCTGGGCCGGCACCGGCAAGACCGAGTGCGGGATCCACCTGTGAGCGCGCCGACGACCGCCGTCGTCCCGGCCGCGCGCACCGCGGCGGGGAACCCCGGTCCCGCCCGCGTGGACGACCTGCGGGCCCTGGAGGCCGAGGCGGTGCACATCATCCGCGAGGTCGCCGCGGAGTTCGAGAACCCGGTGCTGCTCTTCTCCGCAGGCAAGGACTCCATCGTGCTGCTGCGCCTGGCGGAGAAGGCGTTCCGTCCCTCCCCCGTGCCGTTCCCGGTGATGCACGTCGACACCGGCCACAACTTCCCCGAGGTGATCGAGTTCCGCGACCGCCGCCTGGCGCAGGGCGGGCACCGGCTGGTCGTCGCCTCGGTGCAGGCCAGCATCGACGCGGGCCGCGTCCGCGAGGACGGGCCGGGTTCCTCCCGCAACCGCCTGCAGACCCGCACCCTGCTCGACGCCCTCGCCGAGGGCGGTTTCGACGCGGCGTTCGGCGGTGCGCGGCGCGACGAGGAGCGCGCCCGCGCCAAGGAGCGCGTCTTCAGCGTCCGCGACGCCGTCGGCCAGTGGGACCCCCGCAACCAGCGCCCCGAGCCGTGGTCGCTGTACAACGGCCGGATCCACCGCGGCGAGCAGGTCCGGGTGTTCCCGCTGAGCAACTGGACCGAGCTGGACGTGTGGCGCTACATCGCCGCCGAAGGCCTGGACCTGCCCGACATCTACTACGCGCACGAGCGCGACGTCGTCGAGCGCGACGGGATGCTGCTGGCCGTCTCCGACCTCACCCCGCCCCGCCCCGGCGAGCGCGTGCAGCGCCTGCGGGTGCGCTACCGCACCGTCGGGGACCTGACGATCACCGGCGCGGTCCGTTCCGACGCCACCGACGTCGAGGCCGTCATCGCGGAGATCGGCACCGCGACCGTGTCGGAGCGCGGGGCCACCCGCGCCGACGACCGGACCTCCGCCGCCGCGATGGAGGACCGCAAGCGCGAGGGGTACTTCTGATGCGGGAACTGCTGCGGATGTCCACGGCCGGTTCGGTCGACGACGGCAAGTCCACGCTCATCGGCCGGCTCCTGCTGGACACCGGGAGCCTGCCCACCGACCACCTCGCCGCCGTCGACGGCCCCGACGGCCCGGACCTGGCGGCGCTGTCGGACGGCCTGCGCGCCGAGCGCGAGCAGGGCATCACCATCGACGTGGCGTACCGGTTCTTCTCGACCGCCAAGCGCAACTACGTCCTCGCCGACACCCCCGGGCACGAGCGGTACACCCGCAACATGGTGACGGGCACCTCCAACGCCCACCTGGCGATGCTGCTGGTGGACGTGCGCGCCGGTGTCCTGGACCAGACGCGCCGGCACGCACGGATCGCCACCCTGCTGGGCGTGCCGCACCTGGTGGCGGTGGTGAACAAGATGGACCTCGTCGACTTCGACCGCTCCCGGTTCTCCTCGGTGCGCGAGGAGCTGCGCGAGGTCGCCGACCGGCTCGGCGTGCGGATGCTCGTGGTGCCGGTGGCCGCCAAGCACGGCGACAACGTCGCGAACCGCTCGGCGAACACCCCCTGGTACGACGGTCCGACGCTGCTGGAGCACCTGGACGGCGTGGAGGTCCTGCCGCCGGACTTCGGCGTGGGGCGGCTGCGCATGCCGGTGCAGTGGGTCTCGCGGCCCGTCGCGGGCAGGCGGCGCAGCTACACCGGCCGGGTGGCCGCGGGCACGCTGCGCGCCGGTGACGAGGTCGTCGTGCTCCCCTCCGGTTCCCGCACCCGCGTCACGGCCGTGGACACCCTCGACGACGGCCGCGAGGTCGCGGTGCCGCCGCTGTCGGTGGCGGTGGAACTGGCCGACGAGCTCGACGTCGGCCGCGGTGACGTCCTCGTGGCCCCGGACGCCGAGCCGGTCGTCACCCGCGAGCTGCGGGCGCAGGTGTGCTGGATGCACGCCGAACCCCTGACCCCGGGTCGGCGGCTGCTGCTGAAGCACACCACCCGCACGGTGCGCGCCGAGGTCACCGCCCTGCACGACCGGATGGACCCGCGCACCCTGGCCGAGCTGCCGGCACCGGGGCAGCTGCAGATGAACGACATCGGTGCGCTCACCCTGCGCACCGCCGTCGACCTGGTGGTCGAGCCGTACTCGCACAACCGGGACATGGGCGCGTTCATCCTCGTCGACGAGCACACCCACGACACGGTGGCCGCCGGCGTCGTGCGCGAGGCCACCGACCGGCGCACCGGACCGCGCGCCGGTGACGGCGCGGTGTGGCGCTCCTCGCAGGCCCCCCGCCCGCACCCCGGGGCGGCGCTGTGGCTGCTGCCCGCCGCCGGCGCGGCGGATGCCGAGGAGGTGGCCGGCGAGGTGGAGGCCGCTCTGCTCGCACAGGGCCGCCCGTCGTACGCGCTGCGCGCGGAGAACCTGCGCGCGGGCCTGACCGCGGACCTGGGGGACTCGGCCGCGGAACGCGCGGAGGCGTCGCGCCGCACCGCGCACGCCGCCCGGCTGCTGGCCGACGCCGGCGTGGTGGTGGTCGGGACCGCCGGCGACGCGGCGCAGGCGGAGGCGCTGGCGCAGGTGGTGCGCGAGGCCGGTCCCACCGCCGTGGTGCTGACGCTGCAGGCGGGCCGGGACGCGGCGGCGGAGGCGCGCCGGGCGATCACCGCGCTCACCGGGGAGGCGGGGCGCGGCTGATGCAGCCGCTGCACCTGGACCTGCGCGGCCGGGCCGTGGTCGTGGCCGGGGGCGGACCCACCGCCGCCCGGTGCGCCCGCGACCTGACCGCCGCGGGGGCCGACGTCCTCGTCGTGGCCGTGCGGCTGTGCGAGGACCTGCACGAGCAGCACGGCGCCGGGCGGGTGCGCTGGCGCGAGGGCACCGTCGGCGGCGCGGACCTGGTGGGCGCCTGGCTGGTGCACGCCGCCACGGGCGACGCGGACGGCGACGCCGCCGTGGCGGCGCTGGCCGAGCAGCACCACCTGTGGTGCGTGCGGCCGGACGCACCGGCGGGCGGGACGGCGGTGGAACCCGCCGTCGTGCGCCGCGACGACGTCGTCGTCTCCGTGGGTGCGGACGGCGACACCGACCGCGCCCGCGCGCTGGCGGTGCACCTTGGTCACCTCCTGGACTCCGGGCGCGCACCCCTGCGGCGGCACCGCCCCCGCGCGGGCCGCGTCGTCCTGGTCGGCGGCGGGCCCGGCGAGCCGGAGCTGATGACGCTGCGCGGGCGCCGCCGCCTGGCCGAGGCGGACGTCGTGGTCGTGGACCGGTTGGCCCCCACGGGTGTGCTCGCCGAGCTCGACCCGGACGTCGAGGTCGTCGACGTCGGCAAGACCGCCGGGAACCACCCCGTGCCGCAGGAGGAGATCAACCGCGTCCTGGTCGACGCCGCCCTCGCCGGACGCACCGTCGTGCGCCTGAAGGGGGGTGACCCGTACGTCCTGGGCCGCGGCGGCGAGGAGGTCCTCGCCTGCCGCGCGGCGGGGGTGGAGGTCGAGGTGGTGCCCGGCGTCACCAGCGCCTTCGCCGTGCCCGCCGCCGCCGGCATCCCGGTGACCCACCGCGGGGCTGCGCGCTGCGTCACCGTCGTCTCCGGCCACGAGGACCTCGACGGCGACGACCTGGGGGCCCTGGCGCAGCTGGGCGGCACGCTCGTGGTGCTCATGGGCGTGGCGGCCCTGGAGCGGCTCGCCGAGGGGCTGCTGGCCGCCGGCCGCGACCCCGCCACACCGGTCGCCGTGGTGCAGGACGGTTGGAGCCCGCAGCAGCGCACCACCACCGCTCCCCTGGCCGACATCGCCCGGGTGGCGCGCACGGCACGGGTGCGCGCGCCGGCAGTCGTCGTGGTCGGCGACGTCGTCGACGCCCTGGCCCCCACGGGACCCCGGACGCGGTGAGGGGGCGGGGCCCACCGGGCCCCGCCCCCTCGTGACACCACCGGCTCAGCGCCCGGCGGCTCCGTCCGCTCAGCGCTTCGCGGCGCCGACCTCGCCCGGCTCGGAGCCGACCACGATCGGGGCACGCACCGCGTTGCCCCACTCGGTCCAGCTGCCGTCGTAGTTGCGCACGTTCTCCAGGCCCAGCAGGTGCGTCAGCACGAACCACGTGTGGCTGGAACGCTCCCCGATGCGGCAGTAGGTGACGGTGTCCGTCTGCGGGGTCAGCCCGGCACCGGAGAAGTAGATCTCCTCCAGCGCCGCGCGGTCCTTGAACGTGCCGTCCTCGTTGGCAGCCTTCGCCCACGGCACGCTGGCCGCACCGGCGATGTGACCGCCGCGCAGGGTTCCCTCCTGCGGGTAGTCGGGCATGTGGGTGCGCTCGCCGGTGTACTCCTGCGGCGAGCGCACGTCGATCAGGCCGCCGCGGTGCTCGCGCACGTCCGGGGCGAACGCGCGCACGCGGCTGTCGTCGCGCTCCACGACGGGGTACTCGGTGCGCTCGCGCTGGGGGACCTCGGTCGTCAGCTCACGGCCCTCGGCGGCCCACTTGGCGCGGCCGCCGTCCAGCAGGCGCACGTCCTCGTGGCCGAACAGCGTGAACACCCACAGGGCGTAGGCGGCCCACCAGTTGCTCTTGTCGCCGTACAGCACGATGGTGTCGTCGCGGCGGATCCCCTTGCGGGAGAGCAGCTCGGCGAACGCAGCACCATCGAGGTAGTCGCGGGTCACCTCGTCGTTCAGCTCGGTGTGCCAGTCGACCTTGACCGCGCCGGGGATGTGGCCGGTCTCGTACAGCAGGACGTCCTCGTCGCTCTCCACGACGACCAGGCCCTCACGGCCCAGGTTCCCGGCCAGCCAGGCGGTGCTGACCAGCTTCTCGGGGTGGGCGTACTCGGCGAACTTCGGCTCGGTGGTGTCGACGGGGGCCGTGCCGGACGTGGTGCTGGACATGCGTGTTCTCTCCAGGGCGTGACGTGGGTTCGCCGGCCGCCGCGCGGCGGCCGGGTGCGGTGGTGGTGCGGTGCCGCACCGGGTTCGCGCGCTCGCCCGGTCGGGGCGGCACGGGGTTCCGGGCGGGCCGGGTCCCGGGTGGGCGGGGTGCGCCCCGGGTCCCCGGGGCGCACCCCGCGGTCCGGGCGGGTTCTGCGGGCTGTCTGCGACAGGCGGCGGAACCGCGGCGGCACAGGTCGATGTGCCGCCGCGAGTGCAGTTCTGTGGTGCGGTCCTGCGTCATCCCGTGCCCTCCATCGGCCCTGGCGGAAGCACCCACGCCCTGCGGGAGGGGGGTTGCTGCGGCGTCGTCGAGCCAGGTCTCTCGGCCGCTCTGGATGGTCGTGGCGCCACCGTGCCCGGTGCGGGGCCGGGCTGTCAACCTCGCTGCACCACCCGCCACCCGTTCAGGCCCCGGTCACCTCCAGGACCCGGCAGGCCACCGCACCGGTGACGCCCTCGCCGCGCACCTGCACGGTCCTCGTCTCCCCCGGCGCGAGCTCCTCCACGACGACGCTGCCCCGGCCCAGCTGGGCGTCGGCGGCGTCCATCCACTCCACGACGACCGTGGAAGCGCCGGGGCGCTCGGCCGTCCCGGTGACCTCCAGGGTCGCGGTGGCCGTCCCGGAGCCGGTGACGTCGCCGCAGCCGGTCACCGCGATGCCCTCGGGGGCACCGGAGGGCCGCGTGCCGGCCGCTCCCCCCTCGGCGGGAGGAGCGCTGACCCCGGGCCCGGCGGGACCGGGCCCCGGCGTGCCGTCGACCACGTCGCCGCGCTCCCGGGCGGTGACGGCCACGACGACCGCGGCGGCGGCCAGGGACAGCACCAGCCCCGCCACGGCCACGCGCCGAGCCCGGCGAAGGCTCACGGCGCCCGCCCCGGCACCGAGCAGCGCCAGGCACAGGGCGAGCACGTGCAGCCTCGGCACGAGGGCGGTGACGGCACCCGCCGCACCCAGCACGACGGAGGCGACCGCCACTGCGTCGTGCGGCCGGCGGGCGGAGGAAGGGGCTGGTCGTGCGGTCGTGGTCACGGTGGCGTCCCGGGGCTCGTCGTCGTGCTCCTGGCCCGCTCCAGGCTAGGTGAACCACCCGGGAACAGCGAGAGGGCCGGCCCCTCGCGGGACCGACCCTCCGTACTGCTCACTGTCGGGCTGACAGGATTTGAACCTGCGACCCCTTGACCCCCAGTCAAGTGCGCTACCAAGCTGCGCCACAGCCCGATGGCCCGCTCCCCGTTCCCGGGCGGCGAACCGGTGACAACCCTACATCACCTCTTGCGCTTCTCCCGCACCCGCACGCTCACCTCGATGGGCGAACCCTCGAAACCGAACTCCTCGCGCAGCCGCCGTTCCAGGAACCGGCGGTAACCGGCCTCCAGGAAGCCGCTGGCGAAGAGCACGAACCGCGGGGGCCGCGTCGACACCTGCGTGCCGAAGAGGATGCGCGGCTGCTTGCCGCCGCGCACCGGGTGCGGCTGGGCCGCCACGACCTGCCCCAGGAAGCTGTTCAGGCGCCCCGTGGGCACGCGGGTGTCCCAGGAGTCCAGGGCGGTGTCCAGGGCGGGCACGAGCCGCTCCAGGTGCCGGCCGGTCATCGCCGAGACGTTCACCCGCGGCGCCCACGGGATCTGGACGAGCTCCTTCTCGATCTCGCGCTCGAGGTAGTGCCGGCGCTCCTCGTCGGTGAGGTCCCACTTGTTGTAGGCCACCACGAGCGCGCGCCCGGACTCCACGACCAGCGAGACGATGCGGATGTCCTGCTCGGTCAGCGGCTCGCTGGCGTCCAGGAGCACGACCGCCACCTCCGCCTTCTCCAGCGCGGCCTGCGTGCGCAGCGAGGCGTAGAAGTCGGCGCCCTTGGTCAGGTGCACCCGGCGGCGGATGCCGGCGGTGTCGACGAAGCGCCAGGTGCGCCCGCCCAGCTCGATGAGCTCGTCGACCGGGTCGCGGGTGGTGCCCGCCGTGGGGTGCACGACCACCCGCTCGGAACCGGCGAGCTTGTTCAGCATGCTGGACTTGCCGACGTTGGGGCGTCCCAGCAGCGCCACGCGGCGCGGACCGCCGGTGGGCTCGGCTCCGCCCACGGCGGACACGTCCGGCAGCAGCCGCACGGCGGCGTCCAGGGCGTCGCCGGTGCCGCGCCCGTGCAGCGCCGAGACCGGGAACGGCTCCCCCAGCCCCAGGCGCCACAGCTCGGTCGCGTCCGCCTCCTGCCGGGGGCCGTCGACCTTGTTCGCCACGAGCACCACGGGCTTGCCCGAGCGGCGCAGCAGCCGCACGACCTGCTCGTCGGAGGAGGTGGCGCCGACGGTCGCGTCCACGACGAACACGACGGCGTCCGCGAGGTCGATCGCGATCTCCGCCTGCTCGGCGACGGCCAGGTTCAGGCCCTCGACCTTGCGCTCCCAGCCGCCGGTGTCCACGAGGGTGAAGTCGCGCCCGGCCCAGTTCGCCGGGTAGGAGACCCGGTCGCGGGTCACGCCGGGCACGTCCTCCACGACCGCCTCGCGACGGCCGATGATGCGGTTGACCAGCGTGGACTTGCCCACGTTGGGGCGCCCCACGACGGCCAGCACGGGCAGCGGGCCGGCGGGGGCGTCCTCCGGGCCGCCGGCGCCCTCGTCGCCGAGCAGCGCCACGTCCTCCGGCGAGAGCTCGTAGTCCTCCAGGCCGGCGCGCAGGGCGCCCTCGACGCCCGCGTCCATCGCGTCTCCCGCGGCCGTCTCGTTCGGGGTGTCGGGTGTGCTCACCGGTGACCTCCGGTCACGTCGTCGGACGCCATCTCGCCCAGGCCCAGCTCGGCGGCGGCGTCCAGGTCTTCGGGCAGGGGGGTTCCCGTGCGCCGCATGCTGTCCAGCACGTGCGCCGAGAGCTTGTCGCGGACCTGCTCCACCGCCGCGGCCAGCGCGGCGCGGCCGGGCACGCCGGGTTCCTTGACCACCGTGAACGGCTCGCCGAAGCAGTAGTGCAGCCTGCGCCGCGGCGGGGGCGCGGTGCGGTTGCGCTCGCCGGGGCGGTGGGCGCCCAGGCACGCCACCGGCACCACGGGCGCACCGGACTGCAGCGCGATCCAGGCGATGCCCGAACGCACCGAGGCGGCGTCGCCGCGCCCGCGCGTGCCCTCGGGGAACACGCCGGCCGCCCCGCCCTCGGCGAGCACGCGCAGCACCGTCTGCAGCGCGTCGCGGTCGCCGTGGCTGCGGTCGATGGGGATCTGCCCGGCGCGCAGCAGCGCCCAGCCGACGACGCCGTCGAACATCTCCTTCTTCACCAGGAACGCCACGTCGCGCGGGGCGACCCCGTACAGCAGCGGCCCGTCCGTGAGGGAGGCGTGGTTGGAGGCCAGCAGCACCGGTCCGGTCGCCGGGACGTTCTCGGCGCCGTGGACGGTGGCGTTCCACACCACGTGCGCCAGGAACCTGCCGATGCCCTTCGTCCAGGCCTGCGGCCTGCCCGCGCGCGGGACCGCGACCGCCCCGGCCGGGGCGGCGGCGCTCACGCGCCCTCCCCGGTGGCCTCGCGCACCAGCTGCAGCAGCGCGGCCACGGTCCCCTCGAAGTCCAGGTGGGTGGAGTCCAGGGTGACCACGCCGTCGGCGGCCGCGGTGAAGGCGGTGGTGCGCGCGTCGACGCGGTCGCGCTCGGACACCGAGCGACGCACGGCCTCCACGGAGGCGGCGTCGGCGGCGCCGAGGTCCTGCTGCGCGCGCCGGGCCAGGCGCACCCCCTCGTCCGCGGTCAGCAGCACCCGCACGTGGGCCTCGGGGGCCACGACCGTGGTGATGTCGCGGCCCTCGGCGACGACGCCGGGCCGGGCGCCGGGCGCCGGTGCGGCGCAGGCGGCCTCGATGAGGGCGCGCTGGCGCAGCACGAGGTCCGCGCGCACGGCGGGCACGGCGGCGACCGCGCTGACCGCGGCGGTCACCTCCGCCCCGCGCACCTGCTGCGTCACGTCGGTCTCGGTGCCGTCGGCGTCCACCACGGCGATCGCGGGGGCCTGCGGGTCGGTGCCCACCGACAGCGCCGCGGTGCGCACGTGGGCCGCGACGGCGGCCGGGTCGGTCAGGTCCACGCCGGCGCGCAGGGCGGAGAAGGTGACGGCGCGGTACATGGCCCCGGTGTCGAGGAACGCCACGCCCAGGGCGCGGGCCGCGGCCCGGCTGACGCTGGACTTGCCGGAACCGGAGGGGCCGTCGACGGCCACGACGATCCCCGGCGGCAGCGGGGCGGGGGTGCCGGCGCCGGTCACGGCGGAGGGGGTGTCGGCGGGCGCGACGGGACCGCTGGGAGAGGTGGGCACCGCACGAGATTAGTCGACCCGGCGCGGGCGCACCGACCCCGCGCCCCGCCCCGGCTCAGGAGGCCGGGACGGTCCAGCCCCGCTCCCGCAGCGCCTCCGCCAGCGGCCGGGCCGCGGCCGGCAGCACGTCGACGGAGGCCAGGGCGACCGCCTGCCCCGGGGAGTGCTCCAGGCGCAGGTCCTCCAGGTTCACGCCGGCGGCACCGACGTCGCCCAGCAGGCGGGCCAGCTCGCCGGGGCGGTCGGGGACCACCACCACCACCGTCGCGTACAGCGCCGGCGCCCCGCCGTGCTTGCCCGGGATGCGGTCGCGACCGGCGCCGCCGGCGGCGACGAGACCGGCCAGGCGCCCCCGCGCCCCCGGCGCCTGCGGGTCGGCCTGCAGTGCGCGCAGCGCCGCGACCACGGCGTCGAGGTCCTCGCGCAGCGCTTCGAGGACGTCGGCCACCGGCCCGGCGTTGGCGGTCAGGATCTGCGCCCACAGCGCCGGGTCGCTGCCGGCGATGCGGGTGACGTCGCGCAGGCCCTGCCCGGCCAGCGCGACTGCCGCTTCGGGGGCCTCGCGCAACCGCGCGGCCACCAGGCTGGCGGCGACCTGCGGGGCGTGCGAGACCAGCGCGACCGCCTCGTCGTGCTCGTCGGCGGGCATCGCCACCGGCACCCCGCCGCAGTCCAGGGCCAGGTCGTGCACCAGCGCCACGGCCCGGCGCGGCACCTCCGCGGTCGCCGAGACCACCCAGGGGCGGCCGGCGAACAGGTCGGCGCGCGCCGAGACGGCCCCGCCGCGCTCGCGCCCGGCCATCGGGTGCCCCCCGACGTAGCGGGTCAGGTCCGCGCCGGCGGCGCGCAGGGCGGCCAGCGGGCCGCCCTTGACGCTGGCGACGTCGGTGACCACGGCGTCCGGGTGCGCGGCCAGCTCGGCGGCCACGACGTCGGCCACCACGTCCGGCGGAGCGGCCACCAGCACCAGGCGCGGGTCGTCGCCGGGAGCGGGCAGCCGGCCCGCCCCCAGGTCGCGGGCCAGGGCCACCGCGGTGGGCGAGACGTCGCTGAGCACGACGTCGACGCCGCGCAGGGACAGCGCCAGCCCGGCGGAGGCGCCCAGCAGGCCGGTGCCCACGATGCGCACCGTCCCGCTCGTGCGGGCCGGTGCGGCGGCGTCCAGGGTCACCGGGGCCTACTGGGCGATGTCGCGGCGCAGGGCCTGCGCACCGCGCAGGTAGACGTGCCGGACCTCGGCGCGCGCGCGGGGCGTCTCCACGTGCGCCATCAGGCGGATCACCCGCGGCATCGAGCCGTCGACCTCCAGCTCGCGCGCGCACATCAGCGGCACGTCCCCCATGCCGAGCTCGCGCGCGGCCACGGCGGGGAACTCGCTGGTCAGGTCGGAGGTGCAGGTGAACAGGATGCTGATGAAGTCCTCCGGGGACAGCTCGTTCAGGCGCACCACCTCGGTGACGAGCTCGCGCGTCGCGGCGAGCACGACCTCGCGCTCGTCGACGTCGACCTGCACCGCACCCCGGACCGCCCGCACCGACACGCCGCTCACCGTACCGAGACCGCGGTCGGCAGCGGCCGCCCGGGGGCGCTCACAGCCCCACGGCCGCCATGAGCTGCTGGACCTCGCCGCGGGTCAGGCGCCGGTTCCTGCCGGGCTTGAGGTCGCCGAGCACCAGCGGGCCCATCTGGGTGCGCACCAGCTTGAGCACCGGGTAGCCCTCGGCGTCCAGCATGCGGCGCACCACGTGCTTGCGGCCCTCGTGCAGGACGACCTCCACGAGCGCGTAGCCCGGCTTGGAGTCCACCAGCCGGAAGGAGTCCACCGTGGCGGGGCCGTCGTCCAGCTCCACGCCGGCGCGCAGGTTCCTGCCGAGCTCGCGCTTGACGGGCCCGCGCACCTCGGCGAGGTACGTCTTCTGCACGCCGAACGAGGGGTGCTGCAGGCGGTGCGCGAGCGCGCCGTCGTTGGTCAGCAGGATCAGGCCCTCGGTCTCCAGGTCCAGGCGGCCGACGTGGAACAGGCGCTCCTCGCGCGGGCCGACCATGTCGGCGAGGTTCAGCCGGTCCTGCTCGTCGAACATCGTGGAGACCACGCCCTTGGGCTTGTTCACCATGATGTAGACGAGCTGGTCGTCCACGGAGAAGCGCAGGCCGTCCACGTGGACGACCTGGCGGGCCGGGTCGATGCGCACGCCGAGCTCGGTGACGACCTGGTCGTCGACCGTGACGCGACCGGCGGTGATCATGTCCTCGCAGGTGCGGCGCGAGCCGGCGCCGGCCTGGGCGAGGAACTTCTGCAGCCGCACGCCCTCGGGGTCGTGCACGTCGCCGCCGCGCACGGCGGGGGCGGGGCCCCGGCGCGGCGGCGCCGGGGCCGGCTTGATGTCGTCGGTCATGCGGCGGGCGGCGCCGCGGCCGGCGGAGCGCTTGCCGGGCTGGTCGCCCGCGCGCTTGCCGAACGGCTTGCCGCCGCCCGCGCGAGCGGGCTTGCCGCCGCTGCCGGGCTTGCCGCCGCGGCCCTGCGCGGGCCGCCCGCCGGTGCCGCCCTGGCGGCGGCCGCCGCCTCCTCGGGGCGCGGTGGGGCTCATCGTGGTTCCTCCTGCTGGTCGTCGGGCGCCGCGGGGGCCGCCGGATCACCCGGGGCCGCCGGCACCGCGTCGTCCGCGGTGCTCGCGCGCTCGGTCCCATCATCCCCCACCGCGGGAGGCCCGCCTACCTCGTCGGCCGGGGCCACCGCGTCGGCCACCGCCCCGGCGAGCGCGGCGCCGGGCTCGGCGGCGAGCACCTCCCGCGGCTCCAGGTCGTCCGGGTCGACGTCCTCGGGCAGGAACGGCGCCAGCGGCGGCAGGTCGTCGAGGCCGTCCAGGCCCATCCGCTGCAGGAACTCGTCGGTCGTGCGGTAGAGGGTGGCCCCGCTGGTGGCCTCCACCCCCGCCTCGGTGACCAGGCCGCGGGTCAGCAGGGTGCGCATGACCCCGTCGACGGACACCCCGCGCACGGCGGACACGCGCGCACGGCTGACCGGCTGGCGGTAGGCGACGATCGCGAGCGTCTCCAGGGCGGCCTGGGTGAGCTTGGCGGTCTGCCCGTCGAGGAGGAACGCCTCGACCACGTCGGCGTGCTCGGGGCGGGAGTACACCCGCCAGCCGCCGCCGGCCTCGCGCAGCTCGAAACCGCGCCCGGCCTCGGCGTACTCCCCGGCCAGCTCGCGCAGCAGCAGGTCCACCTCGTCGGGCTGCTCGCCGGTGGCGCGCGCCAGGGCCTGCACGCCGACCGGCTCGTCGGCGACCATGAGGACGGCCTCGATCGCGGCGCGCACCCGGCGTCCCGGGTCGTCGGCGGGGCCGTGGCCGGGTTCGGTCTCCTGCTCGTGCACCTGCTCGTTCACCGTTCTCCCCCCGGCGCAGCCTGCGCGCCCTCGAACTCGTCGACACCCGCGAGCACCGCGGAGGCGGTCGGCGCCCCGTCGGCGGCCTCGGCGTCCCAGCGCACCGTCAGCGCCCCCAGCGCCTCGGGCTGCTCCAGGCGCACCCGCCGCTCGCGGAACAGCTCGAGCACCGCCAGGAACCGGGCGACGACCACGAGGGTGCCCAGCTCGCCCTCCCCCGCGTCGGCGGCGATCTCGGCGAACGTCATGCTCCCGCGGCGGCGCAGCCGCTCCACCACCAGCGCTGCCTGCTCGCGCACGCTGACGGCGCTGGCGTGCAGGTGGTCCAGCCCGACCGCGGGGACCGGCTTCGGCGTCAGGGCGCGCGCGGCGATCGCCGCGAACTGCTCGGGGCTGACGGTCAGGACCAGGTCCGGCAGCAGCCTCTCGAAGCGCGGCTCGACGGCCACCGCGCGCGGCACCCGCCGCGAGGCCTGCGCGAACCGCTCCGCCAGCACGGCGGCGACCTGCTTGTACGCGCGGTACTGCAGCAGCCGGGCGAACAGCAGGTCGCGCGCCTCCAGCAGGGCGAGGTCCTCGGGGTCCTCCACGTCGGCGGCCGGCAGCAGGCGGGCGGCCTTGAGGTCCAGGAGAGTGGTGGCGACGACGAGGAACTCGCTGGCCTCGTCGAGGTCCCAGTCGCCGTCGCCGGACGAGGCGGCGCGCAGGTGGGCGATGAAGTCGTCGGTCACCCGGGCCAGCGCCACCTCGGTGACGTCGAGCTGGTGCTTGGCGATCAGGCCCAGCAGGAGGTCGAAGGGGCCGGCGAAGTTCTCCAGCCGGACCTCGAAGGCGCCGCGCGCGCCGGCCGGGTCGGGGCCGGCGGAGCCCTCGGGCGCGGTCGGTCGAGGAGGCGGCACCACGGGGGCCACCGTACCGGCGCACCCGCCCGGCCCGGGGCTGCCGCGCGCACCGCCGGGCCGCCTCACGCGCGGGTGGGCACCGCCGTGGTGGGCACCGTGGTGGCGGGCACCTGCACGGGCACCAGCTCGCCGTCGCCGGTGTGCAGCAGCACCCGCCCGGGGTTCGGCGCCCCGCCCAGCGCGCTGCGCGGCACCCGCGCGCCCACGACGTCGCCGGCCATCACGTCCTCCGGGGCGATGAGCACCCCGCACCGGTTGCGGCGCAGCGGGACCTGCCAGTTGGAGAACCCGGCACCGACCTCGCCGGCCTCGCCGGCGACCACGACGGCGCTGCCGCCGGAACGGGCGCGGGCGACGAACGCGGCCAGCCACGCGTCGGCGGAGCAGGTGCGCAGCACCTCGGCGTCGTCGACGAGCAGCACGACGGGCCCGGCGGCTCCGCCGAGGACGGGCTCGAGCTCGGCGACGGTCAGGTCGTCGCCGGTGAGCACCGCGCGCACGCCGGGGTGACCGGCCAGCTCGCGCAGCGGCGAGGGCCGTGGTGCCGCGACGACGAGCTCGGCGCCCTGCTCCAGCAGCGAGCGCGCCACGGTCAGCAGCACGGTGCTGCGCCCGGAGCGCGGCGGGCCGGCGACGACCGCGGTGCCCGCGCCGGCGCGCAGGTCGCACCCGGCGGCGGCGAGGTCGTCGCCGCCGACGCCGACGAGGGCGAACAGGCCGCCGGGGGCGAGGTCGGCGTGCTCACGGGCCTCCTCCCACGTCAGGCGCACCGGCAGGCTCCG
Organism: Kineococcus arenarius subsp. arenarius; assembly: GCF_050871845.1. Taxonomy (NCBI): domain Bacteria; kingdom Bacillati; phylum Actinomycetota; class Actinomycetes; order Kineosporiales; family Kineosporiaceae; genus Kineococcus; species Kineococcus arenarius. The sequence goes on along the minus strand of NZ_JBJLSE010000050.1, from coordinate 3,547 downwards.
CAGGTGGAAGGGGCGGCGGTGCCGCGGCGTGGCGGCGTCGCGCTCGCGCAGGCGCTCGCCGAGCGCGGCCAGGGCGGCGACCTGCGCGGGGCCGGAGGGGTCGGGGCCGAGGACGGCGACCTGCGCCTCGACGCCGCTGCCGGAGCGCAGCACGCGCCCGGACGGCACCTCCTCGGGCACCTGGCGCACCGACAGGCCGGCCATCGCGGCGTCCGCGCGGTCGGTCAGGCGCAGCAGCAGCTTGTCCTCCACGAGGGTGCCGGTGCGTCCGGTGAGCAGCTGGCGGTCGCCGGCGACGACGAGGTGGACGCCGACACCCGCGCCCTCGCGCAGCAGCAGGTGCACGGTCTCCAGCGGCGCCTGCCCGTCGAGCTCGGCGATGCCGCCGAGGAAGCCCTCCCAGCGGTCCAGCAGCAGCACCACGTGCGGCCACGGGTCGGCTCCGGCGGGCCCGGCCGCGGCGCGCTGCTCGGTGATGTCGGCGACGCCGAGGGCCCCGAGCTCGGCCTGCCGGCGCAGCACCTCCTCGCGCAGCCGGCCCAGCAGGCGCACGGCCCGCTCCGGCTCGCTGCGCTGGACGACGGCACCGGTGTGCGGCAGGGCGCTCAGCGCGAGCAGCGCGCCGCCGCCGCAGTCCAGGCCGTGCAGGTGCAGGTCGGCCACCGGGACCCGGGCGGCGAGGGAGGCGGCGAGGGTGCGCAGGACCTGCGAGCGGCCGCTGCGGGGGGCGCCGACGACGTAGAGGTGCCCGTCGCGCTCGAGGTCCAGCTCCAGCGGTGCGCGGCGCTGCTGCGCGGGCAGGTCCTGCACGCCGAACGCGGCGGCCAGCCGGCCCGCCGGTTCGCCGGCGGTGCCGGCCACGTCGGCGAGGTCGAGCAGGTCGCCCAGGGCGGGCAGCCACGGGCTGACCGGGCGCGGCAGGCCCAGCTCCTCGCTCGCGGCGCGGACCGCGTCGACGAGCGCGCGCAGGTCGGTGGCGGCGGCGTCCTCCTCGGCGGCCCGGGCGCGCGGGCGGCGCGGGGCCGGCAGGCCGAGGTCCTCGCCGCGCAGCGGGGCGCTCCACGGCGCGGGCACCTGCTGCCCCGCGGCGGCGGGGCGGCGGCCGCCGACGCGGCCGGCCTGGAACGGCACGAGCGAGCCGTGCCCGAGCTTGGCGTAGGCCCGGCCGGGCGCGCTGCCGGGGATGCGCGCGGCGTCGGGGGCGCCGAGGACGTCGGAGCTCTCCCCCGCGTCGGTGACGCGCAGCGCGATCCGCAGGTTGGTGTTGGCGCGGATCTCGGCGCTGACGACACCGGTGGGCCGCTGGGTGGCCAGCAGCAGGTGGATGCCCAGGGAACGCCCGCGCTGGGCGATGTTCACCAGGCCGGTGACGAAGTCGGGCAGTTCACGGGCCAGCGAGGCGAACTCGTCGATGACGATGAGCAGGCGCGGCAGGGCGGGCGCGGTGGGGTTCGCGGCGGGGTCCGCGGCGGGGTCCGCGGCGGGGTCCGCGGCGGGGTCCGCGGCGGGGTCCGCGGCGGCCTGCTCGCGCAGGTCGTCGTAGTCCTCCAGGTCCTTCGCGCCGGCGGCGGCGAGCAGGTGCTCGCGCCGGTGCAGTTCCGCCCCCAGGGAGGTGAGCGCGCGGCCGACGAGGTGGGTGTCGAGGTCGGTGACCATCCCGACGGTGTGCGGCAGGTCCACGCAGTCCTTGAACGCCGCCCCGCCCTTGTAGTCGACGAGCACGAACGTCATGGCGTCCGGGCGGTTGGCCACCGCCAGGGAGGCGACGATGGTCTGCAGCAGTTCCGACTTGCCGGAACCGGTGGTGCCGGCGACGAGCCCGTGCGGGCCGTCGGCGCGCAGGTCGAACCCGAACGGCCCGTCGAGGGACTCGCCGACGACGGCGACGGTGCTGCGCCCGCCGAGCGTCCAGCGCGCGGCGACGGCGCTCGACGAGGGCGGTTCGAGGCCGAGCACGTCGAGCAGGCGGGAGGCGCCGGGCAGCCCGGCGCCGGAGTCGTCGTCCCCGGTGTCGCGCAGGGGGGCCAGCGCGCGGGCCAGGCTCGGCGCCCACCCGGGGGGCGGTTCGTCGGCGAGGACGTCGCGGACGGTCTCGTGCCGCTGGCGCTCCAGCCGCAGGCGGGTCCCGGCGCGCCGCTGCTCCTCGGTGACGACGGCGGTGCACTCCTCGGGCAGGGAACGGCGGTCGGCGTCGCAGCAGACCAGCCGCACCCCCAGGGCCGGGCCGTCGGCGAGCAGGCTCACGACGCCGGGCAGGGACCGCAGCCGGCGGGCGCCGTCCAGGACGACGACGAGGTCCGGCGCCTCCAGGCCGGCACCGGCGGGCAGGTCCGCCAGCGCCCGGCGGCGCTGGTCCACGACGGCGGTGAGCTCGGCGACGCGGCGGGCCCAGGTGTCGGTGCCGGTGCCGGCGAACACCCCTGCGGCACCGCCGGGTTCGGCGCGGGCGTGCGGCACCCAGCGCAGCCACTCCCACGCCGGCAGACCCTCCGGACTGGTGAGCACGTGGAACTGCACGTCGCGCGGGCTCTGCAGCACCGCGAGCTGGGCGAGCAGCCGGGCGGCGGTGCGTCGGGGTTCCGCCCCGGCGAGGCCGAGCACGGGGTGCTCGGCCAGGGAGACGGTGACGGGGACGTTCCGCGCGGTCCAGGTGACGGTGCGGCGGTGCTCGAGCTGCTCTGGGTCCTCCAGCGTCACCTCGCTGGGCAGGTCGGCCAGCCCCAGGCGCACGTGCAGGTGGTCGTCGTCGCGGCGGCGCCGTTCCCACAGGCGGGTGCGCGGGCCGACGGCGGTCAGCAGCAGTTCCGCGGGGTCGGCGGACAGGTGCCTGCGGTCGCGCCGCTCGTCGACGAGCGCGGCCCGCGCGTCGGCCTCGACGGCCGCCTTGTCCCGCTCGTACCGCTTGACGAGCTCGCGGTGGCTGGTGCGCCCGTGCTTGCGGTCCACCAGCGCGTTGGCGACGACGGCGATCGGCGACAGCAGGCCGAGGGCGAGGTAGCGGTAGTTCTGCGTGACGGCGATCATGGTGGCGCACATCAGCAGCGGCACGATCGCGGCGACGACCGGGAACGGGCGGCGGGGCGCGTCACCGGGCGGGCCGGGCAACCGGAACGACGTGGTGCGCTCGGGCGGCAGGATCCGCGGGGGGCGGTTGTAGTCGTGCCCGACGAGGTCGTCCGCGGTACCGGCCGACCTCTCCAGCACCGCGTCCGGACCGGTCGGGGTCCTCACGTCGAGGAGTGCGCCGCCGAGGTCGACGAGGTCCCCGGAACCCCACAGGACGGCCCCGCGCACCTGCTGCCCCTCCAGCAGGGCGGTGCCCTCGACGGCGCTGACGAGCACCGCCGCGGCGGTGGAGACGGACACCCGCACCGTCGCCGTGCCGGCCACCGGCACGGAGCCGTGCGGGCCGACGAGGTGCTCACCCACGCCGAGGCGGTGCACGGCGCCGGGGGCGGCGCGCGCGCCCACCCCCCCCCCCACCCCCCCCCCCCCGGGTTTGGGGCCCACCCCCCACCCCGCGGTCTGGCGGACGAGAGCCCCCACC
>NZ_JBJLSE010000049.1:0-29667 GCF_050871845.1 Kineococcus arenarius subsp. arenarius | reverse complement strand
GTGCGCGGTGCGCGCACCGCGCGACGAGGGTCGCGGGCTGGAGGGGTCGGGAGTGAGCACCGAGGTGGGGGACGCGTTGCCGGAGCCCGACTACGCGAAGGTCTTCGACGAAGCCCCTGCGCCCTTCCTGCTGCTGACGCCCGACCTCGTGATCGTCCACGCCAACCGCGCCCGGCTGGAGGCGACGGGCACGACGCTGGAGGAGCAGGTCGGCCGCCACCTCTTCGAGGTGTTCCCCATGAACCCCGACGACCCGGCGGCCGACGGCCTGCGCAACCTCCGGGCGTCGCTGGAGCTGACGCGCGAGACCCGGCGCCCCCAGACGATGGCGCTGCAGAAGTACGACATCCCCGTCCCCGGCGGCGGCTTCGAGGAGCGCTTCTGGAGCCCGCGCAACGTGCCGATCCTCGGCGAGGACGGCGAGGTGGCCCTCCTGCTGCACCGCTCGGACGACATCACCGACTACGTGCGCGATCGCGAGGCCGCCCGCAGCGCCGTCGCGGCCGGCAAGCAGTGGTCCGAGCGGGTCCAGCAGGTCGAGGGCGACCTGTTCGAGCGCACCCGCGAGCTGGAGGAGCTGAACGCCGAGCTGCGCCGCTCCGGCGAGCGCGAGCGGCGCACCGCGGGCCGGCTCGCGGGCCTGGCCACTGCCGCCTCCGCCCTCGCCGCCGTCGAGACCGTGCCGGAGCTGCTCGAGCACGTCGCCCGGCACGGGCGCGGTGCCACCGGCGCCGAGGCCGTCGTGGTGGCGCTGCGCGAGGGCGCCGAGCTGTCGCTGACGTTCCTCGGGGGAGGGGGCCCGGCGGCGAGCGCACCCACGGCGCGCGTGCCGTTGAGCTCCGAGACCCCGGTCGCCGCCGCCGCGCGCGGGCAGGTGGTGGTGGCGGGCGAGGGGTGCCGGTACGCGGCCGCCGTGCCGCTGCCCGGAGCGCCAGAGCTGCCGGCGTGGGCGGCGCTGCCGCTGTCCACCGGTGGCGGGGAGCCGCTGGGGGCCGTCGCGGTGGGCTGGGCCGAGGCGCAGCCCCCGGACCACGACGAGCTGCGGCTGCTGGAGGCCTTCGCCGCCCAGTGCGCGCAGGCCCTGGACCGGGTGCGCCGCCTGCAGGACGAGCGCCGCCGCGCGCGTGCCACCCGCACGCTGGCCGAGGCCCTGCAGCGCTCGCTGCTGACCGAACCGCCGCAGCCGGACCACCTGCAGATCGCGGTCCGGTACCTGCCGGCGGCGCAGGACGCCCAGGTGGGCGGGGACTGGTACGACGCCTTCCTCACCCGGGACGGCTCGACCACCATCGTCATCGGCGACGTCACCGGCCACGACAAGGTGGCCGCCGCCGAGATGGCGCAGATGCGCGGGGTGCTGCGCGGCGTCGCCCAGGCGGTGACCGACCCGCCGGGGGAGATCATGGCGGTCTTCGACCGGGCGCTGCACCGGCTGGGGGTGAGCACCCTGGCCACCGCCGTCCTGGCGCGCGTGGAGCAGACGCCGGCCGAGCGGGCCTCGGGGATGCGGACCCTGCACTGGTCCAACGCCGGGCACCCCCCGCCGCTGGTCGTGGAGCCCGGGCGCGCGCCGCGTCTGCTGGAGGCCCCCGCCGACCTGCTGCTGGGGCTGGCGCCCGAGCTGGACCGCGGCGACCACGAGACGCCGCTGGTGCCGGGGGCGACCGTCCTGCTCTACACCGACGGCCTCGTCGAGCGGCGCGACGAGACCCTGGACACCGGGCTCGGCCGGCTGCTCGCCGTGGTCGGCGAGCTGGCGCACCTGCCGCTGGAGGAGTTCGTCGACGCGCTGCTGGAGCGGGCCGTGCCCGAGCCCGGCGACGACGTGGCCGTCGTGGCGCTGCGCGCCCACCCCGAGGACCGCCCGCGCCCGGACGGCGCCGGGCGGCCCTGAGGGTGCCTCAGCCCTTGACGGACCCGGCCAGCAGGCCGCGGACGAAGAAGCGCTGCAGGCCGAGGAACACGGCCACCGGCACGGCCATCGCCAGGAACGCGCCGGGTGCCAGCAGGTACCAGGCGTTGTTGCGGGTCCCGGCCAGGTCGGCGATCGCGGACGTCAGCGGGGTCGCGTCCCCGCCGGCGAACGTCAGGGCGATGAGCAGGTCGTTCCACACCCACAGGAACTGGAAGACGCCGAAGGCGGCGATGGCCGGGACCAGCAGGGGCAGCAGCACCTTGAAGAAGACCGTCACGTGCCCGGCGCCGTCCATGCGCGCCGCCTCCACCAGGGACGCCGGGACGTCCTTCATGAAGTTGTGCAGCAGGAAGATCGCCAGGGGCAGGCCGAACATGGTGTGCGAGAGCCACACCGTCCAGAACGAGCCGTCGATGCCGATGTCGACGTACAGGGTCAGCAGCGGGATGAGCGTGACCTGCAGGGGCACCACCTGCAGGGCGAAGACGGCGACGAAGAGCACCTCGCGACCCCGGAAGGGGATCCAGGCGAACGCGTACGCCGCCAGCAGGGCCAGCGTGATGGGGATGACCACGGCCGGGATCGTGATGACCAGGGTGTTGACGAAGTTGTCGCCGAGCCCCGTCTCGAGCGCGGAGGCGTAGTTGTAGCCGGTGAACAGCGGGCGGGTGAAGGCGTTCCACCAGCCGTCGGCCTGGATGTCGCTCTCCACCCGGAAGCTGGTGACGAGCAGGCCCAGGGTGGGCACCGTCCACAGCGCGGCGATGAGCAGCGCGATCGCGGAGGCGGCCGGCGAGCTGAGCCGGTTCTTCGCGGCGACGGCCCGCTTCTCGGCGCGAGTGAGCTTGCGGGGCCGGGCCTCGATCTCCCCGGTGGGGTTGGTGACGACCCGCGTGGTGTCGGCCTGCCCGCTCACCGGACCTCCTCCGCCATGCGCATCTGCCGCACGTTGTAGACGATGATCGGGACGACCAGGACGAACAGCAGGACGGCCAGCGCCGCACCCAGCCCCTGGTTGAACTGCCGGAAGGACTGCGAGTAGAACTCGCTGGCCACGACCGACGTGCCGAACTGGCCGCCGGTCATCACGTACACGATGTCGAACACCTTCAGCGTGCTGATGGCGACGGTCGTGAGGACCACGACCAGCGCCGGGCGGATGCTCGGCACGGTCACCGAGCGGAACATCTGGAAGGCGGTGGCCCCGTCCAGGCGTGCCGCCTCCACGATGTCGTCGGAGATCGCCTTGATCGAGGCCGACAGCACCGTCATGGCGAAACCTGCGTTGATCCAGATCATCACGGCGATGAGGAAGAACGTGTTCCACGGCTGGTGGAGGAGGAACTGGTAGGGCTCCAGGCCCAGCCACACCAGCAGCTGGTTGAGCAGGCCGATCTGCTCGATGCCCGGCTGGTCCGGGCGGTACTCGTAGACGAACCGCCAGATGAGGCCGGCGGCCACCCCCGAGATGGCCATGGGCAGGAAGATGAGCGCCTTGGCCAGGGACTCGAAGCGGGTCCGGTCCACCAGGTAGGCGTAGATCAGCCCGAACGCGGTGGAGATGATCGGCACCAGGACCACCCACAGCACGGTGTTGCGCAGGACCAGTTGCAGGCCGTCGCTGGTGAACACCTGCTCGTAGTTGTCCAGGCCCACGAACGTGCTGCCGTCCGGGGACTTCAGCGACAACCACAGCGTGTTCAGGGCCGGGTACACCAGGCCGATCGTCACGAGCAGCAGCGCGGGGCCGACGAAGCCGGCGACGACCACCCAGGTGGGGACCCGCTTGGGCTTGTCGACGGCGAAGAGGATGGCGCCCATCACCACCACGAAGGCGAGGACGGCGAAGACCATGAGGGCGAGCTTGTGCGCGGTGCTGTCGGCGTCGAGCAGCCAATCCACCGGGGGACCTCCTCAACGAGGTGCGGGCGAGGGAGGGGCCGGGCACCGCCGCGCGGTGCCCGGCCCCACAGGGAGCGTCAGCTGGCGGGCCAGGCGGCCTCGATGTTGTCGAGGGTCGTCCGGGTGTCCTGGCCGGCGGCGATCCACGCGGTCAGCTCGCTCCACTCGGCCGCCGCGCCGACGGCTGCCGGCATGAGGTCGGAGGCGTCGAAGCGGAAGGTGACCGACTCGTCCTGCAGCTGCTCGGCGGCCAGCCGGTCGATCGGGCTGGCGAGGTTGTCCAGCTCCAGGCCCGTGTTGGCGCTGAGCCAGCCGGGGCCGGTGGCCTGGGCCTTGAGGTTCGCCCACTCCGGGGTGGACAGGTAGTACTGCAGCGCCTGCACCTCGGGCCGGTCGGCGAACGCGGCGACGAACTCACCGCCGCCGACGACCGTCTTGCCGGCCGACTCGCCGATCTGCGGGAACGGGAAGGCGAAGACGTCGCCGTCCTCGGCGACCTCGGTGCCCTCGGGCCAGTTGGCCTGGTAGAAGGACGCCTGCCGGTGCAGCCAGCAGTTCCCCTGGGTGATGGGGACGCCGGCGTCCTGGAAGGTCGTCGTCGCGATGGAGGCCACGTCGCCGAAGCCGCCGTTGACGTAGTCGGGGTTGCGCAGGATCGAGCCGACGCGGTCCAGCGCGGCGACGATCCGCGGGTCGTTGAACGGGATCTCGTGCGCGATCCACTGGTCGTAGACGTCCGGGCCCAGCTCGTGCAGGACGACGTCCTCCAGCCAGTCGGTGGCCGGCCAGCCGGTGGCCTCGCCGGAGCCGATGCCCGCGCACCACGGCTTGGTGTCGGGGTCGTCCGCCACGATCCGGTCGGTCAGGGCGATGAGCTCGTCCCACGTCTCCGGGACCTCGTAGCCGGCCTCCTCGAACGCCGAGGGGGAGTACCACACGAAGGACTTCGTGTTCGCGCCCAGCGGGGCGGCGTAGAGGGTGCCGTCGACGGAGCCGTAGTCGCGCCAGGCCTCGCTGAAGTACTCCTCGACGTTCTGGGCCACCGCGTCCGGGGCGGCCACGACCTGCCCCGTGGAGACCATCTGCGCCAGCAGGCCCGGCTGCGGCAGGAAGGCGATGTCCGGGGCGTTGCCGGACTGCACGCGCACCGGCAGCTGCGCCTCGAACTGCTTGGTGCCGTTGTAGTTCACCGTGATGCCGGTGCACTCGGTGAACGGCGCGAAGGTGTCGATGAAGGGCTGGTCCTCGGGGGTGACGATGGAGGTGTAGACCTCCACCTCGGTCCCGTCGAGGCTGTCGCCGAACTGGTCGAACTGGGAGCAGTCGATCTCGGCCCCGGTGACGTCGGTGCCGGTACCGGCGCCGGTGCCTTCGTCGACCCCGGCCTCCTCGGCGGTGGCGCAGCCGCTCGCGGCGAGCGCCAGTCCGAGGCCACCGGCCAGCAGCGCCAGGCGGCGAGCGCGGGTGAGGACGGTCATCGGTGTTCTCCTCTCAGGCGCGGCCGCTTCGCCGCACCGGACGTGCGCCCATGATGGCCCACGCCCCCGGTGCTGCGCGCGTGTCCCCGATCACGAACCGGACACGCCCCCGTTCGCCGGATGCCGGCGGCGACGAGCGGCGGACGCGCAGCACCGGCCGACCCGGCCACACTGCGCCCGTGAGCGCCCCCGAGACCCCCGAGGTCCTGCCGCTGCGCGAGGCCGGCCGGCTGCTGGTGCCGCACCTGCGCCCGCACCGCACCGCGATCGCCGTCGCCGTGCTGCTCTCCCTGGTCGGCGCGGCCACCGCGCTGGCCCAGCCGCTGGCCGTGGCCGCCGTCGTGCGGGTCGTCCAGGACGGCTCGCCCCTCGCACCCGTGGCCGCGCTGCTGGTGGCGGTGGTGCTGCTCGGCGCGCTCGCCGACGGCGCCCGGCAGTACCTGCTGGAACGGGCCGGTGCCGGCGTCGTGCTGGGCGTGCGCACCTCCCTGGTGACCCGGCTGGCCCGCCTCACGGTCGCCGCGCGCGACGCGCGCGCCTCCGGGGACCTCCTCTCCCGGGTGTCCGGCGACACCACCGCCCTGGCCGCCGTCGTCACCTCCGGCCTGTTCGACCTGCTCGCCACCGTCCTGACGTTCCTGGGCGCCGTCGTGCTCATGGCCGTCCTGGACCCCGTGCTGCTGGCGGTGACGCTCGTCGCGGTCGCCGTGGCCGGCACCGCCATCGCGATCGCCTCCAGCCGGCTGGGCCGGCTCACCCTGGCCACCCAGACCGAGGTGGGTGCGATGAGCTCGGCGGTCGGCAGGGTGCTGGGGGCGCTGCGCACCCTGCGCGCCAGCGGCGCCACCGACCGCGAGCTGGACGGCGTGCTCGCCGCCGCCCGCCGCGCCCGCGACGCCGCCGTGCGCGCCTCGAGGGTGCGGGCCCTGCTGGGCCCGGCGATGCAGGTGTCCGTGCAGGGCGCCTTCGTCGCCGTCCTGGGCGTGGGCGGGGCCCGCGTCGCCGCCGGTGCCACGAGCGTGGCCGAGCTCGTCGGCTTCGTGCTGCTGCTGTTCACCCTCGTCGCCCCGCTGGGCCAGCTCGTGCAGACCTGGACGGTCGTGCAGGCCGGCGCCGCGGCCCTGACCCGCGTGCAGGAGGTGCTGGCGCTGCCGGTGGAGGAGGACGAGCCCCGCCCCGCCGCCGTGCCCGCGCAGCGGACCGGGGACGTGCCGCTGCTGGAGTTCGACGACGTCGCCTTCTCCTACCCCGACGGCACCCCCGCCCTGCGCGGGGTGAGCTTCGCCGTGCCGCGCGGCACCCGCACCGCGCTCGTGGGCCCCTCGGGGGCGGGCAAGTCCACCCTGCTCTCGCTCGTGGAGCGCTTCCACGAGGTCTCCGCCGGCGGCGTGCGCCTGGACGGCGTGGACGTGCGCGAGCTCCCGCTGCCCGCGCTGCGCGCCCGCCTGGGGTACGTGGAGCAGGACGCCCCCGTCCTGGCCGGCACCCTGCGCGAGAACCTCGTCCTGGCCGCGCCGGACGCCACCGACGAGCAGGTCCTCGCCGCCCTGGACGCCGTCGGGCTGCGCGAGCTCGCCGAGCGCGGGCCGGGCCTGGCCGCCGAGGTCGGCGAGCGCGGCGTGCTGCTCTCCGGCGGCCAGCGCCAGCGCCTGGCCATCGCCCGCGCCCTGCTGGCGCCCGGGGAGCTGCTGCTCCTGGACGAGCCCACCGCCAGCCTCGACGCCCGCAACGAGGCCCTGCTGCGCGAGGCGCTGGCCGCCGCCGCCGACCGGCGCACCCTCGTCGTCGTCGCGCACCGGCTGTCCACGGTCGTCGACTCCGACCAGATCGTCGTCCTGGAGGACGGCCGCGCCACCGCCTCGGGCACGCACGCGCAGCTGCTGGAGCGCTCGCCCCTGTACCGGGAGCTCGCCGCCACGCAGCTGCTGGTGGGCCCGTCCTAACAGGTGAGTTGTGAATCGGTCTGGTGGGTGTTGTAGAGAGCAGCTACGGCGGTGATCACCGCAGGGACAGTCGGTGCGCGTCGGCGGCACTGACGCAGGACCTGTCAGTCCTTCAGGCGGGCGATGACGTGCTCGGTGCTGGCGCGGCGTCTGCGGTGCAGGCTCCACGCGTGGTCGCGGATGATGCGCCCGGTCGAGTCTTGGGCCGGTGTGTTGATGCCGGTGAGGGATAGGTACGCGCCGTCGGCGAGGACTTCGCGTGCTCGGTCCACACGCAGCCTCTCGCGCTCGGCGCGGGCGACGACGATGTCCTTGCAGTTGCCGAGCCAGGGAGTGCTCAAGGCGGTAACGAGCCGGTCGCAGCGGCGGGCCACGACTTGCACGGTGATGCTGCGCCGGTAGTCCTTGCTCGGTGCCGTCAGCGTCTGGTCGTGCACGGGGATGAGGGTGCCGTCCAGGACGGCCACGCAGCGGCGCCCATGCGCGGTGGGCCCAGCCAGGTCGAGCGCGGCCAGGCGGGGCGTGATGTCGGTGACGACGCGCTGCACCATCGACCGGGTCAGGTCGAAGACGGCCGCGAGCTGGCGGGTGGTGAGGTTCGTGCGCAGCGCTGCCGCGATCAGCAGGATGCGTTGTGCCGGTGGCAGCGTCCGTGGTCGACCTCGTTGGCGGCGCTGGGGCGAGGTTGACGTGCTGTTCGCGATGCGGCCGGTCAGCTCGGCCAGGGCGCGTTCGCTCAAGCCGGTCAGGACGCTCAGTTGCTGCCATCGCACGTTCCGTACCGTGGACGTGCTGCGCCCACGGGCGCAGTGATCGGCTTGCCGCGTCGTGTCGGTGCCCTGCTCTAGGCTGCGGTGCGTGGTCGTGGGGACGGTGTCGGCAGGCATGAACGCGCCCGTAGCGCCGCCGTCCGAGCCCACTGCGCCTGCGACCACTGCGCCTGCGGTGTCGCCGAAGCGGCGTGGTGCCTCCAAGCAGGCGAACTGGCGGCGCGACCCTGACGCCGCGACCGCGGTGATCGCACTGGAATTGGACTGCACCGCTCCGCAGACCCGTGGGTGGGTGGAGAAGATGTTCGCCGCGGCGTTTCAGCTTCGTCGCGCGGTGCAGTCCACCGCCCGCTCCCGTCAGGACGCGTACTGGGCCTCGCACCACTTGCGCCAGATCGACGCCAAGGCTGCACGCGAGCATTTCGGCTTGAACCGTGCGAGGTTGGAAGCCGCCGCCTACCGGCACCTGGACGAGTCCGTGTGGATGCGTCAGCACCTGACGAAGGCGCTGGCGATGCACCTGGCGGATCAGGTGTGGGCCACGTGCGAGCGGAACCTGTTTCGCGACGATGCAGGCAACAGGCAAGGGCGGGTGCGGATCGGGCAGTGGTTCGACTTCACCCGCATCCCCGGCCGCGCCCGTTCCCACACGAAACAGCGAACCTGGGAGACGTTCCGCCTGGTCGGTTCCCTGGAAGCGCATTCGGCCGCCTACCGCCCGACCCGGAACGCTCCGCCGCGCTCGGCGATCACCCAGCCCGCTCGCCTGTCTGCACCCGTCAAACCGCGCGGGGGCTGGTGGAACTACGACGGGCCACTGGCCGTGGTGTTCACGGGCCTGCCTGCGGGCGATCTCGTGCTGCCGGTCCGCCTGCCGCAGGGGCTCGGGCAGTGGGCGCGCATCGAGCACTTCCTCGCCGATCCCAGTGCCTGGCACAAGATCGACCTGGTGCGGGTGCAGGACTTCCGCGCGAGCGGTGGCTGGCGCTACTACGCGCACCTGATGGTGCTCAAGAGCGGCTGGACCAGTCCGGCCCGCGCCGCTGCCCGCGAAACCGTACGCGCTACAGCCGGTGAACGACTGGCGGGCGTGGACGCGAACGTCTCGAACGTCGCCGTCGTCTCGTTCGCACCGCGCACCGGCGCGGTGGACCAGCGCCTGCACGCCCGCGACCTGCGCGCGGACCACCTCAGCGTCACGCCCGCCCAGCGCGCCGCCGCGGCGCGGGCGGCACAGCAGGCGGCGGCACGGGCCAGGAAGCTGGAACGTTCCCGCCGGGTCGCCAACGCGCAGCAGTACGCACCTTCGCCCGGCCAAGCGCAGCGCGCCGCCCGGCGCGAAGCACGGGGCCTGACGGCGCGGACCGTCCATCTTCCCAAGGGCGCACGGGTGGCCGGCACGAACGGCATCCCGCGACAGGCGTACCGGCGCGACACGCTCACTCCCGCCTACCGCACCATCCGCGCGAAGCACGGTGAAGCGGCCCGCGGGCAGGTCCGTGCCCGCGACGCGCGCGCCCGCGACGTCGCCGAACGCATCGTCGCCCGGCACGGAGCGCGCCTGGTCATCGAGGACCTGGCGATGAGCGCGTGGGTGCGCCGGTGGGGCAAGGCGATGGGCTTGTTCACCCCCGGGCGCCTGATCGCGGCCCTGGAAGCGGAGACCACCGCCTGCGGCGGGGGCTTGGCCCGGGTCAGTGCCCGCACCACCGCCTTGTCGCAGACGTGCCCGTGCCTGGCCCGGGTCAAGAAGCCCCTCGCCCAGCGTGTGCACGCCTGTGCCTGCGGCATCCACGGTGATCGCGACCTGGTCTCCGCTGCGATGGGCGCGTGCGTCACGCTCACGAATCCGACCGATCCCGCGAGCGCGGCGGTCGATCCCACTCTTGCGGGCGCGCTCGCGCGCCTGCTGGCAGGGCAGCAAGAGGCCCTGGTCCGGTCAACCACACCTCGCCCGCCTAGGCCCCGTCGGGGGTCGAGGCGTTCAGTGAACGTGGCAGTTCCCCGCCGTGGGGTGGCCTCTGCCGGACGCGCCGGTGAGACCTGCGAGACCCCCGATGAGACCCCGCCTACGGGGACCACGCGGGACTGCGCAGACGACGAGCGCCAGCTCGTCACATCACCGGTACTGAGTCACGCAGCATTACGACTCAGCTCTTAGACTCACCCGTCGTGTCCACCATCTCCCGTCCCGAGGTCGAGCACCTCGCGCGCCTGGCGCGCATCGACATGACCGACGAGGAGCTGGACCGGATGGCCGGCCAGCTCGGGGCGGTCCTCGACGCGGTCCAGCAGGTCGCCTCCGCCGTCTCCGACGACGTGCCCGCCACCTCGCACCCCGTGCCCCTGACCAACGTCACCCGCCCCGACGTGGTGCGCCCGGGCCTGAGCGCCGAGGAGGCGCTCGCGGGCGCCCCCGAGGCCGAGGACGGGCGCTTCCGCGTCCCGCAGATCCTGGAGGAGGACGCGTGAGCGGCGTCTCCGAACTCGTCCGCTGGGACGCCGCGCGACTGGCTGAGGGCCTGCGCGCGAAGGTCGTCTCCTCCGAGGAGGTCGTCCGGGCGCACCTGGAGCGCATCGAGGCCGTCGACGGCCCCACCTCCGGTGAGAACCCCCACGGGGTGCACGCCTTCCTGCACGTCGACGCCGAAGGGGCGCTGGCCCGCGCCCGCCAGGTGGACGCCGACCGCGCCGCCGGCGCGGTGCTGGGCCCGCTGGCCGGGGTGCCGATCGGCGTCAAGGACGTCCTGACGACGCGGGGCATGCCGACGACGTGCGGCTCCCGGATGCTCGAGGGCTGGGTGCCGCCGTACGACGCGACCGTGGTGCGCGAGCTGCACGGTGCCGGTCTGGTCGTGCTGGGCAAGACGAACATGGACGAGTTCGCGATGGGCTCGACCACCGAGCACTCCGCGTTCGGCCCCACCCGCAACCCGTGGGACCCCACGCGCATCCCCGGCGGTTCCGGCGGCGGCTCCGCCGCGGCGCTGGCCGCGTTCGAGGCGCCCCTGACGATCGGTTCGGACACCGGCGGCTCCATCCGCCAGCCCGCCGCCGTCACCGGCACCGTCGGCGTCAAGCCCACCTACGGCGGGGTCTCCCGCTACGGCCTGGTGGCGCTGGCCAGCTCCCTGGACCAGGCGGGCCCGTGCGGGCGCACCGTCCTGGACACCGCCCTGCTGCACGCCGTCATCGGCGGCCACGACCCGTACGACTCCACCTCCATCCCCGCCCCGGTGCCGGACGTCGTGGGCGCCGCGCAGCGGGGCGCCACCGGCGACCTCACCGGCGTGAAGGTCGGCGTGGTGCACGAGCTGTCCGGCGAGGGGTACGAGCCCGGGGTCCTGGCCCGTTTCACCGAGGCCCTCGACGAGCTGCGCGCCGCCGGGGCCGAGGTCGTCGAGCTGAGCCTGCCGAACATCGTGCACGCCCTGGCCGCGTACTACCTGATCCTGCCCAGCGAGGCGTCCAGCAACCTCGCCAAGTACGACGGCATGCGCTACGGCCTGCGGGTCACCCCCGCCGGTGACGGCGTCACCGCCGAGCAGGTCATGCGCGCCACCCGCGCCGCCGGTTTCGGCGACGAGGCCAAGCGCCGCATCATCCTGGGCACCTACGCCCTGTCGGCCGGCTACTACGACGCCTACTACGGCAGCGCGCAGAAGGTCCGCACCCTGGTGCAGCGCGACTTCGCCGCCGCCTTCGGGCAGGTGGACGTGCTGGTGTCCCCGACGGCGCCGACCACGGCGTACCGGCTGGGGGAGAAGCTGGACGACCCGCTGGCGATGTACGCCGGCGACGTGGCGACCATCCCGGCGAACCTCGCCGGCATCCCCGGCATGTCCCTGCCGGTCGGGCTGTCCGACGGGTTGCCCGTGGGGCTGCAGGTCCTCGCCCCCCAGCAGGCCGACGACCGGCTGTACCGGGTGGGTGCCGCGCTCGAGGCGCGGCTGACGGCGAAGTGGGGCGGTCCGCTGCTGGCGCAGGTCCCGGAGTGGAAGGGCGCGGGCTCGGCGTGATCACCAAGCTGGAGGTCGACGGGTTCAAGTCCTTCGCGGGCTTCTCCGTCGACCTCCGCCCGTTCACGGCGATCGTCGGCGCCAACGCCAGCGGCAAGTCGAACATCTTCGACGCCCTGACCCTGCTGTCGCGCCTGGTGTCGATGCCGGTCGCTCAGGCGCTGGCCGGTGGACGGGGGGAGGCTGCCGAGCAGTTCCGCCGCCACGGTTCCCAGGCCGCCACCCGGATGGCTTTCGCCGTCGAACTCCTGCTCGACCCCGAGGTGGAGGACACGTTCGGCACGCGCGAGGTCCTGCCGCACACACGGGTCCGGTACGAGATCACGCTGGAGGTGCGCGAGGGGGAGGACGGGATCAGCCGTCCCTGGGTGGAGTCTGAGTTCATCCGCCCCCTGACGGCGTCCGAGGACCCGTTGCGGCGAACGGTGAGCCCGGCCTTCGCGGAAGCTCACCTCAAGTACGGCGCCAGCCGGTGGACGATCCTCCGCACCGAGGGCACCGGTCGCGAGAAGAGGTTCGTCTTCACCCCGCGGCGTGCCGGGGAGAGCCGGCAGGGGCACCCCCGCGTCCTCCCCGCCGGCAGCGCGACGGCCTCGGTCCTCACGAGCGTGCCGACCGCGGACTTCTCGCCGCTGCTGTACGCGGTGCGCCGGGAGGTCGAGCGCTGGCGCGTCCTGCAGCTGGACCCGGCGGCCCTGCGGCAGCCGTCGCCCGTCGGCCAGGCCACCGACCGCCTCCAGCGGGACGGGGCCAACCTGGCGTGGGTGCTCGAGACGATCGCCCGGGCCTCACGCAGGGGTGGTCCCGGGCTGGACGCCCTGGCAGCGGACCTGGCGCGGGTGATCCGCGGTTTCTCAGCCGTGGAGGTCGCGGAGAACGACGCCCGAGGTCAGTGGGAGGTCGTCCTGCGCAGCAGGGACGAGGGCGCCATCAGCGCCCGCGTGGCCTCGGACGGCACCCTCCGCCTCCTCGCGGTCCTGGCTGCCCTCTACGAGCCCGAAAGTCCGGGCGTCCTGTGTTTCGAGGAACCGGAGAACGGGATCCAGCCGGCGCGCCTGGGGCCCCTGGTGCAAGTGCTGCGAGACCTCGTGACGGACACGGCCTCCGACCCGGTGCTCGACGCCGGCGGCAAGCCCTCGCCGCTCGTGCAGCTCCTCGTCTCCAGCCACTCGCCCAAGCTCCCGCTCACGTCCCTCGTCGACGAACTCGTCGTCGTCGACTCCACGGCACGCGTCGAGGCGGACGCCGTCTCCCGCGTGACCCGCGCGCGCCGGGTGCTCGAGGAGGACGAGGAGCTCCCCGAGGACGCTGACGCCCAGCTCGTCCTCCCGTTCTCGGCGCGGGCCGAGCAGAGCGGCCTGACGCGGGAGGAGGCCGAGCGCGTGGTGGACCCCCTGTGAGGTACCTGGCCGCAGTCGTCCTGCTCGAGGGGCGCAGTGACGAGGAGTTCCTCCCGGTGGTCGTCCAGCGGTCCCTGCAGGACCTCTGCCACCGGTGGGTGGAGGCGCCGGTGGAGGTGGACGTCCGCCCTGTCGTGGTGAGCAACCCGAGCGACGTCGCCAGGCCGAGGTGGATCGTCGACAGAGCTCGCCGGGAGAGGCCGCACGTGGTCCTCCTGCACGTCGACGGGTCCGCCGACGTCGCCCGCGAGCTCCGCAAGTCTTTCGAGCCGGTCGCGGAGGCGTGGCGGCGTGACGGTGGGGCGGCGCAGCTGCTCCCGCTGGTCCCCGTCCGCGAGATGGAGGCGTGGGCGCTCGCCGACCGCCGCGAGCTCGAGCGGGTCGTGGGAGCGGGGCTGGACGCCTCGAGGATCCACGAGGCGGATCGGCTGGCGACCCCCGAGAGCCTCAGCGACCCCAAGGCCACTCTGCGGGACGTCGCCGCACTGGGCGTGCGCCCTCGGCGCAGGGCGCCCGGTCCCGAGGTGTACCTGCCGCTCCTCGCCGAGCGCATCCCCCTGGAGTCGCTGCGAACCCTGCCGTCCTTCCGTGCCTTCGAGCACGACATCGAGAACCTGCTGGACACCCTTGGTTGGAGGACCCGTGACCGTTGACCTGATCGACTACGACGAGGCCGTCGCGCAGTTCGACCCGGTGCTGGGCCTGGAGGTCCACGTCGAGCTGTCGACCGTGACGAAGATGTTCTCCGCGGCGCCCACCGAGTTCGGCGCCGCGCCGAACACCCAGGTGGACCCCACCTCGCTGGGGCTGCCCGGTGCGCTGCCGGTGCTGAACGCCAAGGCGCTGGAGTCCGCGGTCCGCATCGGCCTGGCGCTGAACTGCACGATCGCGTCGTACTGCCGCTTCGCCCGGAAGAACTACTTCTACCCGGACATGCCGAAGAACTTCCAGACCTCCCAGTACGACGAGCCCATCGCGTACGACGGGTGGTTGGACGTCGACGTCCCCGCCAGCGAGGACGGCTCCAAGCCGGCGTTCACCTACCGGGTGCTCATCGAGCGCGCCCACATGGAGGAGGACACCGGCAAGTCCCTGCACGTGGGCGGTTCCACGGGACGCATCCACGGTGCGGAGTACTCCCTGGTGGACTACAACCGCGCCGGCATCCCGCTCATCGAGATCGTCACCAGGCCCCTGGAGGGCACCGGCGACCGCGCCCCCGACGTGGCGCGCGCCTACGTGGCCGCGCTGCGCGACCTGCTGCGCGCCCTGGACGTCTCGGACGTGAAGATGGAGCAGGGTTCGCTGCGCTGCGACGTGAACCTCTCGCTGCGCCCGAGCCCGGAGTCCCCGCTGGGCACCCGCTCGGAGACGAAGAACGTCAACTCGCTGCGCTCGGTGGAGCGGGCCGTGCGCTACGAGGTCTCCCGCCACGCCGCCGTCCTGCGCGCGGGGGAGAGGGTCGTGCAGGAGACCCGCCACTGGCACGAGGACACCGGCCTGACCACCTCGGGGCGGGAGAAGTCCGACGCGGAGGACTACCGCTACTTCCCCGAGCCGGACCTCGTGCCGATCACGCCCGACCCGGCGTGGGTGGAGGAGTTGCGCGCCACGCTGCCCGAGCCGCCGGCGCAGCGGCGCAAGCGGCTGCAGGCCGAGTGGGGGTTCTCCGACCTGGAGATGCGCGACACCGCCAACGCCGGCGCGGTCGACCTCGTGGAGGCCACCGTCGCCGCCGGCGCCTCGCCGGCCGGCGCCCGCAAGTGGTGGACCGGCGAGCTCTCGCGCCGCGCGAACGCCGAGGGCGTGGAGCTGTCCGCGCTGCGGGTGGGCCCGGCCGAGGTCGCCGAGCTGCAGGCGCTCGTGGAGGCCGGCACCCTCACCGACCGCCTGGCGCGCGAGGCGCTGGACGGCATGCTCGCCGGGGAGGGCAGCGCCGCGCAGGTCGTCGAGGCGCGCGGGCTGGCCGTCGTCTCCGACGAGTCAGCGCTGGTGGCCGCGGTGGACGCCGCGATCGCCGCCAACCCCGGCGTGGTGGAGAAGATCCGCGGCGGCAAGGCCCAGGCCGCCGGTGCCCTCATCGGTGCCGTGATGAAGGAGATGCGCGGCAAGGCCGACGCCGCGCGCGTGCGCGAGCTCGTCGTGGAGCGCGTCGGGAGCTGAGCCCCGGTGCGGCGCGGGGCCCGGCGCGGTGCTGCGCCGGGCCCCGCGCCGCGGGGGCGTCCGTCAGCGCACCAGGACGACGAACGACGTGACCCCCAGCAGCACGATGAACGCCCGCAGCACCGGCGCGGGCAGCCGGCGGCCGAACCGGGCCCCCAGCGCACCCCCGACGAGGGAACCGGCCGCCACCAGGCCGGCCGCCGCCCAGTCGACGCGGTGTGCCGCGGTGAGGGCGTACGCCGCCGCCGCGACCGCGTTGACCACCGTCGTCAGGACGTTCTTGACCGCGTTCAGCCGCTGCAGGGGCAGCTGCACGAGCAGGCCGAAGACGCCGACCTGCAGGACGCCCTGGCTGGCGGCGAAGTAGCCGCCGTAGGTGCCCGTGGCGTACGCGCCCAGGACCAGGCCGGCCAGGCGCCGCGGGGTGACGACGGGCGTGAGGGCCCCCGCCGGGGCGGTGCCGTCCCGGCGGCCGGCGAGCCGGGTGCCGATCAGGGGCTGGAGCACCACGAGGAGCACGGCCAGCGCCACCAGGGCGGGGACGACCGCACCGAAGGCCGCTGCGGGCAGGTGGAGCAGCAGGAAGGCCCCGGTGACGGCGCCGAGCGCGGAGGCGGGCAGCAGGCGCAGCACCAGCGGGCCCAGGCCGCGCAGCTCGCGCCGGTACCCCACCGCGCCGGCCAGGTTCCCGGGCACCAGGCCCATCGAGTTGGTGATCGTCGCGCTCACCGGCGGCAACCCGGCGGCCAGCAGGGCGGGGAACGTCACCAGCGTGCCGGAACCGACGACGGCGTTGACCGCCCCGGCGACCAGGCCGGCCAGCGCCACCACGGCCGCGTCCCACGGGGACATCGCACCACCTCTCGCCACCGCCCGGTGGGGTGGTCCTCGTCGCCCGTCGCAGCATAGGCGCCGGCCCCGCGGTGAGACGCGGCTCACCCCGCCGCCCGCCGGACCGGGACCTTCGCCCCGCGAGGTGGGCGCTGCGCGTGCCGAGACTGGGAGCACCGGCACGAGGAGGAGAACGACGATGACCGCGACGACCGAACGCCCGGCGGGGACGACCACGGCCCCGGGAACGCACGGTGCGCAGACGCAGGACCCGGCGCCCTGGCGCGGGTTCGCACCGGGCCGCTGGTGTGAGCAGATCGACGTCCGCGACTTCATCCAGCGCAACTACGAGCCCTACACCGGGGACTCCTCCTTCCTGACCGGCCCCACCGAGCGCACCCGTGCGGTGTGGGCGAAGCTCACCGCGATGTTCCCCGCCGAGCGCGCGAAGGGCGTGCACGACGTCGACGTGGACACCCCCTCGACGATCACCAGCCACGCCCCCGGGTACGTCGACCCCGAGCTGGACCTCATCGTCGGCCTGCAGACCGACGCCCCGCTGCGCCGGGCGATCATGCCCAACGGCGGGCTGAAGATGGTCCAGGACGGCCTGGCGGCCTACGGCTACGAGCTGCCCGAGCACGTCGCGGAGATCTTCACGAAGTACCGCAAGACCCACAACCAGGGTGTCTTCGACGCCTACACGCCGGCCATCCGCGCCGCCCGCCGCTCCCACGTCATCACCGGCCTGCCCGACGCCTACGGCCGCGGCCGCATCATCGGCGACTACCGGCGCCTGGCGCTGTACGGCACCGCGCGCCTCGTCGAGGGCAAGAAGGCCGAGCGCGCCCTGCTCGACGCGCGCCCCAGCACCGCCGAGGTCGTGCAGCTGCGCGAGGAGAACTCCGAGCAGGTCCGCGCCCTGGGCGAGCTGGAGCAGATGGCCGCCTCCTACGGCTACGACATCAGCCGCCCCGCCCGCACCGGCCGCGAGGCGATCCAGTGGCTGTACTTCGCCTACTTGGCCGCGGTGAAGGAGCAGAACGGCGCGGCGATGTCCCTGGGGCGCACCGCCACGTTCGTCGACGTGTTCCTGCAGCGCGACATCGCCGAGGGGCGGCTCACCGAGCAGGACGCGCAGGAGCTCGTCGACGACTTCGTCGTCAAGCTGCGCATCGTGCGGTTCCTGCGCACCCCCGCCTACGACGAGCTGTTCTCCGGCGACCCGACCTGGGTGACGGAGTCCATCGGCGGCATCGGCGAGGACGGCCGCCCGCTGGTCACCCGCACCTCCTTCCGCTACCTGCAGACCCTGTACAACCTCGGCCCGGCACCCGAGCCGAACCTCACGGTGTTCTGGTCCCCGGACCTGCCGCGGGGTTTCAAGGAGTTCGCCGCCAAGGTGTCCGTCGACACCAGTTCCATCCAGTACGAGAGCGACGACCTGATGCGCCCGGTCACGGGCGACGACACCGCCATCGCGTGCTGCGTGTCGGCCATGGCGGTCGGCAAGCAGATGCAGTTCTTCGGCGCCCGGGTGAACCTCGCCAAGACGCTCCTGTACGCGATCAACGGCGGCCGCGACGAGGTCAGCGGTGTTCAGGTGGCCCCGGCCGCCGAGCCGGTGGCCGGTGACGTCCTGGACTACGACGACGTCGTGGCCAAGCTGGAGCCGATGATCGCCTGGCTCGCCGAGACGTACGTCAGCGCCCTGAACGTCATCCACTACATGCACGACAAGTACGCCTACGAGCGCATCGAGATGGCCCTGCACGACCTGGTCGTCGACCGCACCCTGGCCTGCGGCATCGCGGGGCTGTCGGTGGCGGCGGACTCCCTGTCGGCGATCAAGCACGCCACGGTGCGCCCGGTGCGCGACGAGACCGGTCTCGTCGTGGACTACGTGGTCGAGGGCGACTACCCCGCCTACGGCAACGACGACGACCGCGCCGACGACATCGCCCTGTGGCTGGTGCACCGCTTCATGCAGGAGATCCGCAAGCACGAGACGTACCGCGGTGCGCGCCACACCCAGTCGGTGCTGACGATCACCTCGAACGTCGTCTACGGCAAGAACACCGGCAACACCCCCGACGGGCGCCGCGCCGGGGCGCCGTTCGCGCCCGGGGCCAACCCCATGAACGGCCGCGACCGGCACGGCATGGTCGCCGCGGCGCTGTCGGTGGCGAAGATCCCCTACGAGGACGCCCTGGACGGGATCTCCCTGACCACGTCCGTCACCCCCGACGGGCTGGGGCGCACCGCGCAGGAGCGGGTGGGCAACCTCGTCGGCGTCCTGGACGGGTACGTGGCCTCCGGTGGTTTCCACATGAACGTCAACGTCCTGGACCGGGCCACCCTGCTGGACGCCATGGAGCACCCGGAGCTGTACGGCCAGCTGACGATCCGCGTGTCCGGCTACGCCGTCAACTTCGTCCGCCTGACGCGCGAGCAGCAGCTGGACGTCATCAACCGCACCTTCCACGGCTCGTTGTGAGGACCCGGTGAGCACCACCTCCGTCGCCCGGCCCCTGCCGGGCGCCACCCTCGACGGCGTCGACATCGACGCCGTCGAGGGCCGGATGCACTCCTGGGAGCTCGTCACCGCCCTGGACGGTCCCGGCACCCGCCTGGTGACCTGGGTGACGGGCTGCTCCCTGCGCTGCCAGTACTGCCACAACCCCGACACGTGGGACGTGGGCGGCGGCACCCCGGTCACGGTGGGCGAGCACGCCCGCCGCCTGGTGCGCTACCGCTCGTTCCTGCGCGCCTCCGGCGGCGGGGTGACGGTCTCGGGCGGTGAACCGCTGATGCAGCCGGCGTTCACGGCGGCGTTCCTGCGCCGCGCCAAGGAGCTGGACCTGCACACCGCGCTGGACACCTCCGGCTACCTCGGTCTGCGCGCCGGCGACGAGCTGCTCGACGACGTGGACCTGGTCCTGCTGGACGTCAAGAGCTCGGACCCGGCCACGTACAAGCGCGTCACCGGCCGCACCCTGGCGCCGACGTTGCGCTTCGCCGAGCGCCTGGCCGAGCGCGGCAACCGCATGTGGATCCGCTTCGTCCTGGTGCCGGGGCTGACCGACGAGGCGGAGAACGTGGCGGGCGTGGCGCGCATCGCCGCCGCGCTCGGGCCGGTCGTCGAACGCGTCGAGGTCCTGCCGTACCACAGCATGGGCCGTTCCAAGTACGAGCGGATGGGCCTGCCGTACCCCCTGGAGGGCACCCCGGCGCCCACGGCCGAGCAGGCCGAGCGCGCCCGCGACGCCTTCCGCGCGCAGGGTCTGACCACGTACTGACCACCGGCCGGCCGCGCAGCCACCTCCAGCCGGCCACCGCCTTCAGCGTCCTCTCAGCGTCCCCGTGCCAGCCTGCGCGCCGGCAGAGCGGGTAGGACGAGCGGGGGGAGGGCGGCGTGACCGTCGTCGAGCGCGGGCACGAGCAGCGGCGGGGCCCGGTGGCGCGCACCGGTGGCGGCGGGTTCCGCCCCGACGTGGAGGGGCTGCGGGCGGTGGCCCTGAGCCTGGTGCTGCTGTTCGCGGCCGGTGCCCCCGTGGTCCGCGCGGGCAACATCGGCGTCGACGTGTTCTTCGTCATCTCCGGGTTCCTCATCACCGGCCTGCTGGTGCGCGAGGCGGGGCGGACCGGCCGCGTCTCGCTGCGCGACTTCTACGCCCGCCGCGTCCGCCGCATCTTGCCCAGCTCCGCCGTCGTGGTGCTGGCCACCCTGCTGGGCGCCGTGCTGCTGCTGCCGGCCGAGCGGGTCTCCGCGATCGCCCGCGACGCCGTCGCGGCGAGCCTGCAGGTGGCGAACTGGTGGTTGCTCTCCTTCGGGCACGACGAGCTGGGCGAGGAGGTGGCCCACAGCCCGCTGAAGCACTACTGGACGCTGGCGGTGGAGGAGCAGTTCTACCTCGTGTGGCCGCTGCTCGTGCTGGTGGTCGCCCGCCGCGCCCGTGCCGGGCGCCTGCGGCGCGACCTCGCGGTGACCCTGGCGGTGCTGAGCGCCGCCTCGTTCGCGGCGTGCGTCGTGCTCACCGCGCGGGCCGGGTCGTTCGGCTACCTGAGCACCGTGACGCGGGCGTGGCAGTTCGGCTCCGGCGGGCTGCTGGCCCTGGCCGCCCCGTGGATCGCGGCCCGCTGCGCCGGCGGGCGCGGTGCCGCGCTGCTGCGGTCCGCGGGCTGGGCCGGGGCCCTCGCGCTGGCGCTCAGCGCCGTCGTCGCCAACCGCCTGCCGTACCCGGGCAGCGTCGCGCTGGTGCCCACGCTGGCCGCGGTCGCGCTCATCGCCGCGGGGACCTGCGGCTCGGGCAGCGGCTCGGTGGGGCGGGTGCTGTCGTGGGCGCCGCTGCGCACCTGCGGGCGCCTGTCGTACGTCTGGTACCTGTGGCACCTGCCCGCCGCGGTGCTCGCCGTCGAGGTGCTGGGCGCCACCGCGTGGTGGCAGGTGCTGGCCGTGGAACTGGCGGCCGTGGTGCCGGCGCTGCTCACGGCCCGGTTCGTGGAGGGCCCCCTGCGGTTCTCGCCGCTGGTCGCGGCCTCCGCCCGGCGCGGGCTCGTCCTGGGAGCCGTCACCACCGCGCTCCCGCTCACCGCGGGGCTCGCGCTGGCCTGACCGCGCCTGTGCCGCCCTGCGCCGCCCCTGCGCCGTCCGGGTGCCGGCGGGGCCCGGAGGGCGCCCCGGCTGCCTACCCTGCCCCCGTGGGCGCGGGACGGACGTCGTGAGGGTGCTGGTGGTCGAGGA
The DNA here is from genome assembly GCF_050871845.1 of Kineococcus arenarius subsp. arenarius. Lineage (NCBI taxonomy): Bacteria > Bacillati > Actinomycetota > Actinomycetes > Kineosporiales > Kineosporiaceae > Kineococcus > Kineococcus arenarius. Next base: position 8,502 of record NZ_JBJLSE010000049.1, on the reverse strand, counting down.
CGAGGTGGCCCTCGCCGAGACCCTGCGCCGGGGCCTGTCCGCGGAGGGGTTCAGCGTGGACGTCGCCCACGACGGGCGCGAGGGGTTCTGGCGGGCGCGGCAGCTGGAGTACGACGTGCTCGTGCTGGACCTCATGCTGCCGCTGCGCAACGGCTACGAGGTGTGCCGCGACCTGCGCGCCGCCGGCGTGTGGACCCCCGTGCTCGTCCTGAGCGCCAAGGACGGCGAGTACGACCAGGTCGACGCCCTCGACCTGGGCGCCGACGACTTCCTCGCCAAGCCGTTCTCCTTCCCGGTCCTGGTCGCGCACCTGCACGCGCTGGTGCGGCGCGGCGCCCCCGAGCGGCCGGTGGAGCTCGCGGCCGGCGACCTGCGCCTGGACCCCACCACCCGCCGGGTGCACCGCGGCGCGGTGCCCGTGGAACTGACGGCGCGCGAGTTCGACCTGCTGCACCACCTCATGCGCCACCGCGACGAGGTCGTCAGCAAGGCCCGCATCCTCGACGCGGTGTGGGACCCGCACGCCTGCACCGACCCCAACGTGGTGGAGGTGTACGTGCGCTACCTGCGCCGCAAGATCGACGTCCCGTTCGGGCGAGCGGCGATCCAGACGGTGCGCGGCGCGGGCTACCGCCTGGCCGCGGACGGCGGCTGACGCCCACCCACCGGTTCGTCGCCCACCGGTTCGTCGCCCGCCCCGTCCGGCTCCTGCGCGGCCAGCGGCAGGCGCACCTCGAACTCCGCCCCCGGGGCCGGCCGCGCGCCGGTGCAGCGCACCGAGCCGCCGTGCGCGGCGACGGCCGCGGCGACGATCGCCAGCCCCAGCCCGGTGCCGCCGGTGGCGCGTTCCCGGCTGTCCTGCAGGCGCACGAAGCGGTCGAAGACCCGCTCGCGGTCGGCCTCCGGCACGCCCGGGCCGTCGTCGGTGACGCTCAGCACCGCGTCCGGGCCGACGGTGCGCACGGCCAGCAGCACCCGCCCGCGCGCGTGCCGGGCGGCGTTGTCGATGAGGTTGCGCACCACCCGCGTCAGCTGCCCCGCATCGCCCAGGACCCGGGCGGGTGCGGTGCGCACCACCACCTCCAGCGCCGTGCTGGCGCGCAGCCGGGCCCCCTCCGACTCCAGCAGCCCGTCCAGGTCCACCTCGGTGCGCGCCGGTGCCGGCGCCCCCTCGTCGGCGCGGGCCAGCAGCAGCAGGTCCGCGACCAGGCGCTCCAGCCGCACGGCCTCGCCGCCCACCAGTTCGGCGAACTCCGCGGGTGCGGTGGCGCCGGGGTGCAGGCGCTGCACCTCGGCGGCCGCGCGCAGCGTCGCGACGGGGCTGCGCAGCTCGTGGCTGGCGTCGGCCACGAACCGGCGCTGCGCCCGCTGGGAGGCCTGCAGCCGCGCCAGCATCGCGTTCATCGTCCGCGCCAGGCGGGAGACCTCGTCGTCGCCGGCGGGCACGGGGACCCGGCCGGCCAGGTCGTCGGAGGTGATGCCGTCGACCGTGCGGCGGATCGCCTCCACCGGGCGCAGCGAGCGCCCCACGAACACCCGCGTGGCGGCCCCGGCAGCCACGAGCAGCAGGGCGCCGCCAGCGGCGAGCAGCACCGCGGCGGTGCGCAGGGTGGCCCGCACGCCGGCGGTGCTCTCGGCGACCACGACGGTGTACCGCAGGCCGTCCGCGCTGGCGCCCAGCACGGCCACCAGCCGGGGCTCCTCGCCCAGCTCGGGCAGCGTGCGCACCTCCACCTCGGCCTGCGCGACGGCCGGCACCCGCAGGGACAGCGGCGGCAGCCCGGCCAGGGCGCGGCTGGCCGTGACGACGGCCCCGTCGGTGACCACCTGCACGTGCGTGCCGCGGGCCTCGTCGGCGCCGACCAGGGCGTCCAGCCGCGCGCGGGCCACCGGGTCGGTCCCCTCCAGGGCTCCCGGGGTGACCGCGACCCGCACCAGCCGGGCCTGCACCAGCGCGGCGGTGGCGACCGTGTCCAGCAGGGATCGGCGCAGCACCAGCAGGCCGCCGGTGCCGGTGACGACGCCGATCAGCGCCAGCACGAGCACGGCCGCCACCGTGGAGCGCGTCCGCATGCCCGCGGCGGCCCACCAGCGGACCGCTCGCGCGCGGTGCCGCGCGCGCAGGGGTTCGGCGGGTGCCACGGGTCCTCCGGGGGGTCGGCGCACGGGCAGGCTAACCACCGCGGCGCGGCGCCGGGGCGTCGTGGACGGCCCCGTTCGCCCGTCCGGGGCCCTCCCCCTAGGTTCGGGGGCATGGAGCTGAGGGGTGAGGTGGCGCTGGTCACCGGTGCGGGCAGCGGGCTCGGTGCCGCGATCGCGAAGGAGCTGGCCGCGGCCGGCGCGAAGGTCTGGGTCAGCGACGTGCGGCAGGAGGCCGCCGACCGCACGGTGGCCGAGATCGCGCAGGGCGGCGGGGCCGCCGCGCCGCTGGTGCTGGACGTGGGCGACCCGGTGGCCGTGCAGGCCGCCGTCGCCTCGGTGCGCGACCAGGACGGGCCCGTCGACGTGCTGGTCAACAACGCCGGTTTCGACGTGTGCACGCCCATCGAGCACCAGACCGCCGAGCAGGCCGAGCGCGTCGTCGCCACGAACCTCCTGGGCCCGATGTACCTGGTGGCCAACACCTACCCGGCGATGCTGGAGCGCAACCACGGCTACGTGGTGAACACCCTGTCCACCGCCGCGCGGCGGGTGTGGACCGAGGCGTCGGCGTACGCGGCCAGCAAGCACGGCCTGCGCGCCTACACCGCCGCGCTGTTCAAGGAGGCCCAGCGCGACTGCAAGCAGCGCCACGGCTCCATCGGCGTGGGCGTCAGCGGCCTGATCCCCGGGGGGATGGCGACGCCGTTCGTCACCGACCGCTTCCCCGACGCGGACCTGACGAAGCTGCAGGAGCCCGCCACGGTGGCGCGGGCCCTGATGACGGTGTTCGCGACCTGGCCGGACAGCGTCGTGCCGGAACTGGCGGTGCTGCCCCCGGGCGAGTCCTCCTGGTGAACCCCTCCTGGTGGACCGCGGCTCAGCCCACGACGTGGACCTTGTCGACGGCGATGCTCAGGACCACGCGCACCTGGTCCCTCCCGCCGTACCAGGGGTACGGGCCGCCGGTGTACTTCCGGGACAGGGCCTCGATGTGCTCGACGCCACCGTCGGTGTCCACCCAGGTCTGGGTCAGCTGCGGCGAGCCGTCCGGCATCGTCGTCGCCAGGTAGCAGGTGCTCGGTGCGCGCAGCAGTTCCAGCAGCTCGGGGTTCAGGCTCACGGTTCTCCTCGGGGGTCGTCGAACTCACCCCGACGCCAGGGCCTGGTGCCCCACCCCACCCACCGGTAGCGTCGCCGGCGGTGATCGGCAGCAGTGCGTGGACGGGGGCGGGCGTGCGGGTCGTGCGGCGTGAGCAGACCGTGGTGGTGGGGTTCCCCGTGGTGGGTCCCTTCGCCGAGCTGGGCGCGCTCGTGCCGGCTGCGTGGCAGCGGGTGTTCGCCCGCCGCGACGAGCTCCCGCCACCGGTGGACGGCGCGTTCGCCGAGCTCAGCTCGTACCTCGGCGACGGCGCCTACCACGAGGTCGTGGGCGTGGCGCTGCCCCGGCCGCCGCAGGTGCCGGGCAGGTGGGCGGTGGCCGTGGCCCCCGAGGGGGAGTACGCCCACCACCGCCACGAGGGACCGGTCGAGGCGATCGGGGAGGGGTTCGGCGTCCTGCTCGACGCCGTGCAGGCGCAGGGGCGCACCCCCGGGGACCTCAAGCTCGACGTCGGGTACCGCGCCGACGGGCGGCAGGGCGCCCACGACCTGTACGTCCACCTGCCCGGCTGACGCCCCGGCACGGCAGGGCCCGCCCGCGTCAGCGCAGCGGGACGCTCACCAGCCGGTCGTCGCCGACGCGGGGTTCGCCGCGGAACGTGTTCGACGTCAGGATCCACAGGGACCCGTCGGGCCCCACCGCCACGGTGCGCAGCCTGCCCAGCACGCCCTCCAGGTGCGCGGTGGGCGTGCCGGTGGGCCCGTCGGGGTTCAGCGGCACCCGCCACAGCCGCTCGCCGCGCAGGCCTGCGACGTACACCGCGTCGGGGGTCACGGTCAGCCCGCTGGGGGACGCCTCGGAGGTGGCCCACGTCTGCACGGGGGCGACGAAGCGGCCGCCGCCGTCGCCGGGTCCCTCCACCTCCGGCCAGCCGTAGTTCCCGCCGGGGCGGATGACGTTCAGCTCGTCGTAGGCGTCCTGGCCGAACTCGGCGGCGATGAGCCGGCCGGTGGAGTCCCAGCCCAGGCCCTGCGGGTTGCGGTGCCCGTAGGACCACGTCGGTGAGCCGGGGAACGGGTTGTCCGGCGGCACGGCGCCGTCGGCGGTCACGCGCAGGACCTTCCCCGCCAGGGAGCGCGGGTCCTGCGCCGCCCCGCGCTGCTGCGCGTCCCCGGTGCCGACGTAGAGCATCCCGTCGGGCCCGAAGGCGATGCGCCCGCCGTTGTGGGTGGAGTTCTTCGGGATCCCGGTGAGGATCGGCCGCGGGTCGGTGAGCCTGTCGTCCGCGTAGGTGTACCGCACGACGCGGTTGTCGTCGCGGGCGGTGAAGTACAGGAACACCTGCCCGTCCTCGGCGAACCCCGGGGACAGGGCGATGCCCAGCAGGCCCCCCTCGCCGCCGGGCACCACGCCGTCCACCGCGCCGCCCTCGCCGGTGGCGGCCACCTGCGCCAGGACCCCCGGCCCGGTGCGCACCACGCGGGCCTGGTCCCGCAGCGTCACCAGCGCCGTGCCGTCGGGCAGCACGGCCAGCCCCCACGGCACGTCCAGCCCCGTGGTCACGTCCACGGGCTCGCCGGGGACCCCCACGGCGGCGGCCGTCGCGCCGCCCGGGGCGGTGGTCGCGGGCGGGGCCGCCGCGCCCGCGGAGCCGGGGGCCGTGGCGCTGGAACCGGCCGCGGACGTGCCGGTCGGGGTGGCGCCGCCGGTGGCCCCCTCGCCGGTGGCCGGCCCGGCCGTGCACCCCGCCGCCAGCAGCAGGGCCACCAGGGCCCCGGCGGCCCGCGGGTGGGCGGAGCGGTGCGTCGTCGGGGACATGCCCCCATCGTCACCCGCGGTCCACCGGCGCGCACCGGCTCCTGGGTAGCGTGCGCGGGTGAGCGCTCCCGAGCCCCTCGTCGTCAGCCTCCCCACGCCGTCGTGGGTCCGCGCCGTCGGCCCGCTGGAGGGGGTGGACCTCGTCGTCTGGAACGGCACCGGCGCCCCGCCGGACCCGGCGCCCGCCCTCGTCGTCCCGCCGTACGTGGCGACCCCGGACCTGAGCGGCGTCGCCGGCTGCGCCGCGGTGGAGGCCGTGCAGCTCATGACGATCGGTTTCGACGGGGTGCCGCAGCAACTGCCCGGGCGCGTCGTGCTGTGCAACGCCGCGGGGGTGCACGAGGCGTCCACCGCGGAACTGGCGGTGGGGCTCGTGATCGCCCGGCTGCGGGGGATCGACGACGACGCCCGGGCCATGGCGCACGCCCGCTGGGCGCCCTCGCGGCGCACGGCGCTCGCGGACCGGCGGGTCCTGCTCGTCGGGTTCGGCGGCGTCGGGCGCGCCGTCGCCGCGCGCCTGGCGGCGTTCGAGGTGCAGGTCACCGCGGTCGCCTCCCGCGCCCGCGTGCAGGACGGGGTGCCGGTGCGCGCCGTCGCGGACCTGCCCGCCCTGCTGCCCGAGCACGACGTCGTGGTGCTGGCCTGCCCGCTGACGGAGGGCACCCGGGGCCTGGTGGACGCCGGTTTCCTGTCCGCGATGCCCGACGGCGCGCTGCTGGTGAACGTGGCCCGCGGCCCCGTGGTGGACACCGCCGCGCTGCTCGCCGAGGTGCGCACCGGCCGCCTGGGCGCCGCGCTGGACGTCACCGACCCCGAACCCCTGCCGCCGGAGCACGAGCTGTGGCGCACCCCCGGCGTCCTGGTCACCCCGCACGTCGGGGGCAACAGCACGGCGTTCCGGCCGCGCATGGTGCGGTTGCTGCGCGAGCAGGTGCGGCGGCGGCTCGCGGGGGAGGGGTGGCTGAACGTCGTGCGCTGAACCCGCGCCCCGTACCTGGCGCTCGTACCCCGCGCCCCGTGGTCGCGGGGGTGGGGCCGGTGGCGGGTGCTGCGGCCGGCTCTCCGCCCGCTGCCGGGTGCACCGCCTCACCTCGACCGGAGGGGCGGGCTCCGGACGCCGGCCTCCGCACCCGCCACCGGCCTCCGCTCCCTCACCCTGCGCGGGGGCGGGGTGGACGACGGGGGCGGAGGGCGAGCCGGGTGCGGTCCCGTCTCCCGAGGCGAGGTGGAAGGGGGGCGGGGTGGTCCCGGCGGTGGGCGTCCGGAGCCCGCGCCCGACGAGGACGGGTGAGGTTTCCGCGGGACCGGGCGCGGGCGGAGAGCCCGCCAGAGGGAGCACCCCGCCACCCGGGCGAGAACCCCGCACAGGCGAGTGGAGCTACCCCCTTGAACCTCTTGGCTAATACCGTTAACTTCTTGACCATGACCCCCACCGAGTTCCTGGACCGCCCCGGCGGCCGCATCGCCACCACGAGCGCCGGCACCGGCCCGCTCGTCGTCGCCGTCCCCGGGATGGGCGATCTCCCGAGCGCGTACCGCGACCTCGCCGGTGAGGTGGTGGACGCCGGGTTCCGCCTGGTCCTGGCCGACCTGCGCGGTCACGGCGCCTCGGACACCACGTTCCGCGAGCACGGCGACGAGGCGACCGCCGACGACCTGATCGCCCTGCTCGAGGACGCCGGCGAACCCGCCGTCCTGGTGGGCAACTCCATGAGCGCCTCCGCCGCCGTGATCGCCGCCGCGCGCCGGCCCGACCTCGTGACCGGCCTGGTGCTGATCTGCCCCTTCCTGCGGCCCACCACCCCGCGCCGGGCCGACCCGCTCGTGCGCCTGGCGTTCCGGGTCCTGCTGGCCCGCCCGTGGGGCGCGCGCGCGTGGACGGCGGCCTACGCGCGGCTGAACCGGGGGCGCCGCGCCCCCTGGCTCGGCGAGCACCTGCGCGAACTGCGCGCCTCCCTGTCCGACCCGGCGCGCCTGGCGTCGCTGCGCCGCCTCGCGGTCTGCCTCGACCACTCCGTCGTGCCGCCGCACCTGCCCCGCGTCACCGCGCCGGCCCTGCTCGTCGTGGGCGCCCTCGACCCGGACTACCCGGACCCGGCCGCCGAGCTGTCCTGGATGTCCGACCAGCTGCCCGCCGAGACGCTCCTGGTGCCCGAGGCCGGGCACTACCCGCACGCCCAGCGCCCGGACGTCGTCACCCCCCGCGTCGTGCGGTTCCTGCAGCGGGTGCGCACCGGCACCGCCGGTACCGCCGGGACGGTCGCCGGTGCCTAGGGCGGGCCTGTCCCGCAGCGCGGTCGTCGCCCTGGCCGTCGAGCTCGCCCAGGGTTCCTGGAACGGGCCGTCCGAGCTGTCGCTGTCCGCCGTCGCCGCCCGTGCCGGGGTGTCCACCCCCAGCCTCTACAAGCACGTCGCCTCCCTCGCCGAGCTGCGCGCGGGGGTCGCCCTCGTCGCGGTGCGGGAGCTGACCGGCGCGTGCACCGCCGCGACCGTCGGCCGTTCCGGCGAGGACGCGCTGCGCGCCCTGGCCGGTGCCGTGCGAGGTTTCGCACGGGACCGCCCCGGCCTGTACGCGGCGGTCCAGTTCGACGCCGCCGCCGGCACGACCCCCGAGCTGGCGGCGGCGGCCGCCGCGCTCGTGGCCCTCTTCTCGGCCGTCCTGCGCGGTTTCGGCCTGCCCGAGGAGCGTTCCGTCGACGCCGTCCGCACCGTCCGCGCGGCCGTGCACGGCTTCGTCGTCCTGGAGGCCCAGGGGGGGTTCCAGCTGCCCGACGACGTCGGCCGCAGCCTCGACACCCTGCTCGACGTCCTCGCCGCGGGACTGCGCTCCCTCGCGCCCTGATCCGGGGCCTCAGCGCCCGGGCGAGCGTGGCAGGCGGGTGTCGAGCAGGCGCAGCACGCCCGCCAGCACGACCCCCGCGAGGAGCACCACACCGGTCCCGGCCAGCGCCGCCGGCACGCCGATCGCGCTCGCGTCCAGGAACGGGTAGGGGTACCAGCCCGTCGCGGCGCCGTGCGCGAACGTCCACGCCACCCACGCCAGCGGCCACGCGAAGGCCAGGACCACGGTGCGCCGGTCCAGCCGGGGCCGGGGACCGAACAGCAGCCAGCCCAGCACGGTCGCCACCGGCGAGACGTAGTGCACCGCGGCGTTCAGCCACCGGTCGACGCCGCTGTGCTGCAGCCCCGGGCCCAGGACCGTCGCGTACACCACCCCGGTGATCGTGATGCCCAGCAGCGCGTCCAGCCGCAGCACCCGCCACGCGGGCCCGTCGCGGTCCGGCCGCAGCGCCAGGGACGCCGCGGCGGCCAGCACGATGACGTTGCTCTGGATCGTGAAGTAGCTGAACAACCGCACCAGGGCCGTGGGGGGGGGGGGGGGGGGGGGGGGGGGGGGGGGGGGGGGGGGGGGGGGGGGGGGGGGGGGGGGGGGGGGGGGGGGG
>NZ_JBJLSE010000048.1:0-29687 GCF_050871845.1 Kineococcus arenarius subsp. arenarius | reverse complement strand
GGCGTCGACGCGGATGCCGTCGACGCCGCGGTCCAGCCAGAAGCGCAGGATCGCATCGAAGTCCTCGCGGACCTCCTCGCGCTCCCAGTCCAGGTCGGGCTGCTCGGGGGCGAAGGTGTGCAGGTACCACTGCCCCGGCGTGCCGTCGGCGTCGGTGATCCGGGTCCAGGCGGGGCCGCCGAAGGCGCTGATCCAGTCGTTGGGCGGCTGCTCCCCGTGCTGGCCGCGCCCGTCGCGGAAGAAGTAGCGCTGCCGCTGCGGGGAGCCGGCGCCGGCGGCCAGGGCCTGCAGGAACCACGGATGGGCCGAGGAGGTGTGGTTGGCGACCATGTCGATGATCACCCGCAGGCCCATCGCGTGCGCCTCGTCGATCAGCGCCTCCGCCTCGGCCAGGGTGCCGAACTCCGGGGCGATGTCGCAGTAGTCGGCCACGTCGTAGCCGCCGTCGGCCATGGGAGAGGGATACCACGGAGCGATCCAGATCGCGTTCACGCCCAGCTCGCGCAGGTACGGCAGTCGGTGGCGCAGACCGGCCAAGTCTCCGATGCCGTCGCCGTTGCCGTCGGCGAAGCTGCGCGGGTAGACCTCGTAGACGACCGCCGTGGACCACCAGGGGCGCGTAGACGAGCGGGGGGAGGGGTTCACGATGACCTCTGGGTTAGGGCGGGAGGAGCGCCGACAGGTGTGCTGCGGGCTTGACCCCCGCGCGGTCTCAGCGGAACCGCGCAGGGCGCCGTACCACGGGCTGAATGTCAGCCCTTGACCGCTCCGGCGATCATTGCCTTGACGAAGTGGCGCTGGAAGACGAGGAAGACCACGATGGTGGGTGCCATGATCAGCAGTGCGCCGGCGTTGAGCAGAACGACGTCGGTGGAGTACTGCCCGACGAAGTTCTGCAGGGCTCCGGCCATGGTGCGCTTGTCGGGGTCGTCGATCAGGACGATGGCCAGCAGGAACTGGTTCCAGGTGGACAGGAACATCAGCAGGCACAGCGCGGCCAGGGCGGGAGCGGCCAGGGGGACCTGGATGTGGCGGAAGGCTCGCCAGGGCCCGGCGCCGTCGAGGCTGGAGGCCTCGGACAGTTCGGCGGGCACGTTGAGGAAGTGTGCTCGCATCCAGAAGACGGCGAAGGGCATGTTCAGCCCGATCAGCGGCAGGATCAGGCCAAGGCGCGTGTTGAGTAGTCCCATCTCCCGGATCTGGTAATAGAGCGGGACGATCGTGACCTCGAAGGGCAGGGTGAGCCCGAGCAGCAGCAGGAGGAAGAAGATCCCCCCGCCGGGGATGCGCAACTGGCCCAGGGCGTAGCCGGCCATGGTGGCGAAGAGCGCTGCGGCGGGAACCACACCGAGGACGAGGATGGCGCTGGAGGTGGCCAAGGTGGTGATGTTGGCGACGTTCCAGGCGTCGGCGAAGTTGTGCCACTGCGGTTCGCTGGGCCAGCTCAGCCCGCTGGGTACGGTGCCCTGCGGCTGCAGGGCGGCGGAAAGCATGCTCAACAGCGGGAAGACGCTGAAGAGCATGGCGGCCAGCAGCAGTGCCAGGCCGGGGATTTTGGTGCTGTTCGCGGTACGCATGTGCTCACCGTTCCCGGAAGAGACGCTGCAACGGCAGGATGACGGCCAGGACCAGCAGGCTCAAGACGATGGCCAGAGCGCTGGCCAAGCCGAGCCTGGACTCGGTGAAGCCCAGTTGGTAGACCATCACACCGGGCACCATGGTTTGGGTGCCCGGACCGCCTTGGGTGGCCAGGAAGACGATGTCGAAGCTGGCCAAGGCGGCGATGACGGTGATGGTGACGCACACGCCGATCTCCTGGCGCAGCCCCGGCAGGGTCACCGTGGTGAAGGTGCGCAGGAAGCCGGCACCGTCCAGGCGTGCGGCTTCGTAGATGGAGGCGTCGATTTTGCCGATGCCGGACATGAGCAGGACCGTGCACAGGCCCATCGACAGCCATGTGCCGATGATTCCCACGGCCGGCAGTGCCCAGGTGAAGTCACCGAGCCAGGCGCGGGCGACGCTGGACAACCCCACAGCTGACAGGGCCTGGTTGATGGCGCCCTCGCTGGAGTACATCCACAGCCACGCCACGGCTGCGGCCGCACCGGGGATGATCTGCGGCAGGAACAGCAGGGTGCGGGCCAGTGTCCCCAGCCCGCGGATCTTGATCTCCTGCACCAGGGCGGCGACGACCAGCCCGACGACGACGGGAATGATCGTGAAGAAGATGATCAGGAAGAAGGCGTGCCCGATCGAGGACAGCAGCTCCGGATCGGTGAAGACGCGACGGTAGTTCGCCAGCCCCACCGGGGTGGCGGCGGTGATGCCGTCCCAGTCGTAGAAGGAGTACTGCACCGACGCCAGCAGCGGACGCAGCACGAAGAGCACGTACAAGACCGCGGCTGGAAGGGCGAAGAGCCAGCCGACCATCGAGCGGCCGAGATTCGGGCGCCGGGGCCCGCGATTGACAGGCAGGGCCGGCCGGGGATCCCCAGGAGGTGCGACGTAGCCGTCGACGGTGCTCATCGACCCAGCTCGTCCTCGTACTGGGCTTGCACGGCCTGCAGCAGTCTCGCTGCGTCGCTCTGCCCGGCGACGAGCTTCTGCGCTTCGGCGTTCCAGACGGAGGTCACCCCGTTGGTGGCGTTTTGCACGAACTGGACCTGCCCGTCGGTTTCGACGAGGCGGGCGAAGGCCTCCTGGACCGCGGCATTGGCCGAGCCGGGCGTCACCTGGGGGATCTCGCCGCTGCCGCTGGGGGCGAAGCCGGCGTCGACGACGACCTGGCGGGCCTCGGGGCTGCGCAGGAAGTCCAGGAACGCCGCGGCGGCGTCCTTGTCGTCAGAGCCGACCGGAATGCCGAAGTTCGAGGCGGGATCCGACATCGCGGCGGCCTGACCCGGCTCATCGGTGGGCGGCAGCATGAAGCCCACGTTGCCGGCCATGGACTTATCCAGGGTTGCCGCGTCCCAGTTGCCGGAGACGTAGAAGAGCGCCTCCCCGCGGGCGAAGCGACCGGCCGCCGCGGTGGCGTCGGTGCCGTTGGTGTCGGCGGGGAAGTAGCCCGCCTCGGCCCAGCCGGCGACCTTCTCGACCGCCTGCACTGCCTCGGGGGTGCCGATGCTGGCGTCGGGGACGTGGAAGACCCAGTCGTTGACAGCCTCGGCGCCCAGGGTGTTGTTGAGCATCATCTGCAAGGCGAAGACCACCTGACCGGTCTGGTTGCCCGCCATGATCGGAACGATGCCGGCAGCCTTCGCCTTGGCGAGCACCGCTTCGAAGTCGGCCACCGTCGCGGGTGGTGTGGTCATGCCCAGCTGCTGCGCGAGCTGCTTGTTGTAGTAGAAGCCGGTGACGGTGAAGCCGTCGGCCATCGCGTACTGCGAGCCGGAGCCGCGCACCCCGTCCTCGGACACCCGGTACTGCGCCAGTTGGCCCTCGGGCAGCTGGTCCCAGCCGTAGGCCTCGGCGTAGGCGTCGAGGTTGGTCAGCTGCCCGTCCTGCACGACGTCGGACAAGGCGATGATGCGCGCGATGTCCGGCGGGTCCTCCGAGGACAGCACCCGCGGAGCGTTCTGCGCCTGCACGTCGTCGGGGTCGTAGCGACCCGTGATCGTGATGTTGGGGTGCTTGGCGGTGAAAGCTTCGATCAGCGCCTCGTCGATGGCCTTCAGGCCCGCGCCGTCGTAGAGCGTCAGTTCGACCTGCTCACCGCTGACGTCCGTGCTCACCGCGGTGGGGCTGGCCTGTCCGGCGTCCGGGGTGGAACCGGACCCGGGCGCCGAGCAGGCGCCCAAGGTCACCGTCAGCAACAGGGCCAGCGTCGTGCGCCGACGGGTGCCACCGCCCCGCAGGGCCGAACCGAGGTCGATCTGGTGCTTCAACATTGAAGAATCCTTCGGGGTGTGGGGCCGCTGGAACCCGCCATGAGCTCGAAGACGCCAGGCGGCATCGCTACGGCCGGCACGGCCGCACCGCACCGCACCGAGCGGGTGACGCAAGCGGGGATCGAAGGCGCTTCGATGCTTCACCGTAGGAAGCGCTTCCGACGAGAGAAGCCTGCGAGAGGCTCCGGGCTCCTGTCAAGTCGTCTGCCGCGGCTCCGCCGCTCGTCGTTGCAAGGCGGGCAGGTACGCCCGTGCACGATTGCCATCTCCCTGGCGGAGTCGTCGACTGCGACGCTCGTCGAGCACCCCACTTCCGAGACCGCTTCCTAAAGCGCTACGCTGCGCACATGGCCATGACGCCGGAGAAGACCACGTTGGTCGATATCGCCCGTCGAGCCGGCGTGTCCCTGGCCACCGCCTCGCGTGCACTCAACGACAGTTACGGCGTGGCAGCCGCCACTCGCCAGCGTGTTCTGGCCGTCGCCGAGGAGCTGAACTTCGTCGTCTCTCCGACGGCCGCCCAACTGGCCAGCGGCCGCACCGGTCGAGTGGCCCTGGTGGTGCCGCACATCTCGCGCTGGTTCTTCGCCGCGATGGTGGAGGGTCTGGAGTCAGTCCTGTCCCAGGCCGGCTTCGACGTCCTGCTCTACCACGTCGACGGCGCCGACGACCGCCGCGACTTCTTCCACCGCCTGCCGGCACGCCGCAAGGTCGACGCCGTCGTCGTCATCGCCTTCCCCATCGGAGCTACAGAGCGTGAACGTCTGGAACTGATGGGGGTCACCGTCGTGGCGGCCGGCGGGCAGAGCGCTTCCTACCCCTTCGTCTGCATCGACGACCGAGTCGCCGCCCGTCAGGCGGTGGACCACTTGATCTTCCTCGGGCACCGCCGCATCGCCATGATCGCCGCACAGGACCCGGACGAGCCGAACTGGCCCGCCACGCCGGGCCGCTCCCAGGGCTACTACGACGCCCTGACCGGTGCGGGACTGCCCACCGACGACGGCCTGGTGCAGACCATCCCCTGGGGCGGTGACGCCGGAGCCGAGGCGATGGCCAAGCTCCTGAGCCTGCGCGAGCCTCCGACCGCTGTGTACGCGCACTCCGACGAAGTGGCCCTGGGTGCGGTGCGCACTCTGCGCCGGGCGGGGCTGCGCGTTCCCGAGGACATCTCGGTCATCGGCATCGACGACCACCCCCTCGCCGAGCTGACCGATCTGACCACCGTGCACCAGCCGGTGCAGCAGCAAGCCCTCGCTTCCGGGCACATGCTGCTCGGCATCCTGCGCGGCGACGACGTCGAGCGATCGATCACCATGCCCACCCACCTGGTGGTTCGCGCCAGCACCGCGCCCCCGCGCGGCTGACACCACCGGCGGCGACCCCCAGACCGCAAGGGTCCCTCCACCTCACCGCACCCCAGGTTCGTCAGCGACCGCGGACGCCCGTGGGCACCGCCGCTGCTTGCCCCCACCGTTCCCACCCAGGAGGAAACCTTGACCGTCGCCGGTTCCGACGAAGCGATCCCCGACCTCTCCGTGGTGGCGGACCTGCTGACCGCGCTGTCGCCGGAGCGGCGCGAACTGTTCGCCCTGCGAGTGCAGCGCTGGTGGGCCGACCTGCACGGCGGGCTGGCCGCCGTGCACGGCCCCGATGTCGCCGAGCAGCTGGGGACCCGGCTGCTGCGCGCCGCCGCGGCGGCCTACGCCGAGCGCGAGCCCGAGCTGCACCGCCTGGACCAGGCGCGCACCCTGCGCCCGGACTGGTTCCAGGAGCCATCGATGCTGGGCTACGCCGCCTACACCGAGCGCTTCGCCGGCACCATCGCCGGCGTGCACGAGCGCCTGGACCTGCTCGGCGAGCTGGGTGTGACGTACCTGCACCTGATGCCGCTGCTGCGTCCGCGCGATGGTGACAGCGACGGCGGCTACGCCGTGGCCGACTACCGCTCGGTGCGCGCCGACCTGGGCACCCTGGACGACCTGCGTGAGCTCACGCGGGCCCTGCGCGGGCGCGGGATCAGCCTGGTGCTGGACCTCGTGCTCAACCACGTCGCGCGCGAGCACCCGTGGGCGCAGGCCGCTCGCCGCGGCGAGGCGCGCTACCGCGACTACTTCCACGTCTTCAGCGACAGGCGGATGCCGGACGCCTACGAGCGCACCCTGCCGGAGGTCTTCCCCGACTTCGCGCCCGGCAACTTCACCGTCGAGCCGGAGCTGGACGGCTGGGTGTGGACGACGTTCAACTCCTTCCAGTGGGACGTGAACTGGGCCAACCCCGACGTGCTGGTCGAGTACGCCGAGATCGTGCTGTTCCTGGCGAACTTGGGCGTGGAGGTGCTGCGCCTGGACGCGATCGCGTTCATGTGGAAGCGGATGGGCACCAACTGCCAGAACCAGCCGGAGGTGCACGCCCTGACGCAGGTGCTGCGCGCGCTGACGCGCATCGCGTGCCCGGCGGTGCTGCTGAAGGCCGAGGCGATCGTCGCGCCGGAGGACCTGGTGCACTACTTGGGCAGCGGCCGCCACCACGGCCGCGTCAGCGATCTGGCGTACCACAACACGCTCATGGTGCAGGTGTGGTCGATGCTCGCCGCACAGGACGCGCACCTGGGTGCGCGGGCGCTGGCGGCGCTGCCGGCGGCGCCGGCCTCGACCGCCTGGATCACGTACGTGCGCTGCCACGACGACATCGGCTGGGCGATCTCGGACGCCGACGCCGCGGCGGTTGGGCTGTCCGGGCCGGCGCACCGCTCCTTCCTGTCCGACTTCTACAGCGGCGCCTTCCCCGGCTCGTGGGCGCGCGGGCTGGTGTTCCAGGAGAACCCGGCCACGGGCGATCGGCGCATCAGCGGCTCGGCCGCCGCACTGGTGGGCCTGGTGGCCGCGCAGGAGTCGGGAGATCCCGCGGCGGTGGACGAGGCCGTTGCGCGGCTGCTGCTGGCGCACGCCGTGGTGATGGCGTGGGGCGGTATCCCGGTGATCTGGATGGGCGACGAACTCGGCCTGTCCGGCGATGCGCACTGGGCGCGCGAGCCCGGCCACGAGGGCGACAACCGCTGGGCGCACCGCCCGTGGATGGACCCCGACGCCCTCGCGGCGCGCCACGACGCGACCACCGTGCCCGGCCGCACCTTCGCCGGGCTCGCTCGCCTGGCGCGGGTGCGCGCCTCGCTGCCGCATCTGCACGCCTCCCTGGCGCCGCAGGTGCTAGACGTCGCCGACCCCGGGGTGCTCGCCGTGGTGCGTCGCCACGCCGAAGGCGACCTGCTGTGCCTGTACAACGTCACTGGCCAGTGGCGGCCCTTCCCCGGGCACCTCCTGGCCGAGCTGGGTCTGGCGGACTCCGTCGATGCGCTGACGGACCGGCCCGCCTCGATCGGCGGCGACGGGGATGTGTGGCTGGCACCGTGGAGCGCCACCTGGCTCAGCACGCCCTGACGGAAGTCTCGTCGGCTGCGCCGTGAGCCGACGACGTGGCGAGGACGCGAAAATCCCGCGTCGCCCGGCGACTCCCACGCTTCAGCCATGTCGTCGACTCAGTACTACTGACAAAGGCTCATTGTAAAATGGTTGGTAGTGCCTTCATGACCTATAACGTCTCAAGGTAGCGCGTTACGGCCTGCCACAACGACCCCATCAGTTCGTGTGCCTACGCGTGGTACTTCAGCCGCCAGCCGCTCGGCCTGGGCGGGCAGCTCGTGCGAGCCCTCCCACGCCGCCGTGGAGCGCGCCAGCAGATGCCGTTTCTACGGCGCCAGCGGTGGAGCATCATGCACCGGTCGTCCTTCGTGGAGTCGGTGAAGCGCTCGTCTCGGTGTGTTGGGTCGTTCAGTAGATCGTCAGGTCGACGCCGACGATGTCGCGGTCGCTGGGGTAGAAGTCCGCGTAGCGTGCCTGGATCTCCCCGTTCAGCCAGGCGAAGGGGTCCTGACCTTCGGCGCGTGAGCGTGCCAGGGCTGCGGAGACGGCGTAGCCGCCCTTGTCGCCGACCGTCACGGCCCGGCCGTCCTTCAGGTGCACGGTGAAGCGCACGTTCCTGCGTCCTGCGCGCTGGCCGCGGGCGGCCGCGCGCAGCCAGGCGGTCACTTGCTGGCGGCCGGCTTCGCGGCCCCGGCCGCGCTGCGGGACGCGCACGGAGTGCTGGCGAGCGCCGCCGGGCAGGTGGTGTCGGGGCCTGCTGCTTCGCTCAGCGGGTGCACGTCGTGGTCGCTGGAGCCCTCATCGCAGAAGGTCGGGTGCTGCTGACCTTGCGCAGCGCGCAGCGCCGCGTTCATCCCGGCACCTGGGCCCTGCCCGGCGGGCACGTCGAGCTCGGCGAGCTGGAGACCGAAGCCCTTTACCGGGAGCTGCACGAGGAGCTAGGCATCGACGTCCTCGAGCGCGACGAGGAGCCGATCCACCACCTGCACCTCACCGCCGGCGCGCCCAGTGAGCACCTGCACTTGAGCACCTGGCGGGTCAGGTCGTGGCGGGGACAACCCCGCAACAGGCTCGTGGAAGAGCACGAGCGCATCTCGTGGTTCAGCGCCGGTGAGCTGGAGGAACTGCGCTGGGCGCACCCGGAGCACCGGCAGGTGCTGCAGGGCGTGCTGAGCAGGCGCGACGGTTGATCCGCTGCGGTGACGACCATGCCGCTGCCTGTCGGCGGGAGGCAGCCGCCCGCATCAGGCAGCGGAAGAGCTTCAGCCGCTGCGCTCGCCTACCGATGACCTGGCGGTGATCCACCAGGAGTTGGGCGTGCGGCTGCTGCCCACCGAGGCGCGCGACATGGTGCCCTCGGCGGTGCGCTGGGCCAAGGCGGTGCACGCCGCGGTCAAGGCCGTGCCCTCCCAGGTGATGCTGCGCCCGGTCCGGCGCTCGCTGAGCGCGGTGGTGTGGGTGCTGGCCGCCGCGGCGGACTTCGAGGACCGCATCCCGGCCTGCTTCACCACCGCCCGGGCGCCGCGAGCGGCTCGTGCCGGCCTCAGCCGACGGCGACGGGACGGTGGGCGCGGACCGCGTCGGCGTACGCGGCCGCACTGGGCTTGGGCGTGCGCGCGAACGTCGTCCGGTCCACCGCGACCAGACCGAGCTTCGGCCCGTATCCGAAGATCCACTCGAAGTTGTCCAGCAGCGTCCAGTGGCAGTACCCGAGCACGGGCGTGCCCGCGGCGAGTTCCGCGCCGAGGTGCTCCAGGGCGGCGGGGATGAAGGCGGCGCGCTGGGCGTCGTCGTCGGTCTGGAGGCCGTGCTCCGTGACGAGCACGGGGACGCCGGACACCCGGTGCGCGTAGCGCACGGCCCCGGCCAGCGACGCGGGTTCGATGACGGTTCCCATGCCGTTGCGGGGCCCGTCGGGCAGCACCTCGCCGTCGGGGCCGTGCACCACGCGCTCGTAGTTCTGCACGCCGATGAAGTCGTCCTCGCGCGCCACCCGCAGCCAGTGGTCGTACACGGCGGCGCGCCTGGCGTCGCGGTGCGCCTCCCCGCCGGGGAGCGCGACCTCGTCGGCGATGGCGATCGAGACGCCGACGGGCAGGTCCGGGCGCAGGGCCTTGACGGCCGCGCGCGCCGTCCGGTGGGCGCGGGTCGTCGCCTCCTGGAACGCGTCCTGCGCGTCGGAGGGGATGACGTTGGCGGCGAAGTACCGCTCCGTGCCCGCGGCACGGGCGGCGGCGGCGAGCATGTCGCGCTTGAGCTGCTCGGCCTGCGGGGGCAGCTTGCCGCCGGCCTGCAGCAACTGCTCCAGGTTCGGCTCGTTCAGGGTGACGGCGGAGGTGATCCGGTCGCCCAGGCGGGCCGTGACGCGCTCGCACTGCGCAGCGAACCGGTCCGCGGCGTCGTCGGCCAGCCAGGAGCCCGCGGCGGAGAACCAGTGCGGGGCCGTGAAGTGGTTGAAGGTGACCACGGGTGCCAGGCCGCGTTCGAGGCAGCCGTCGACCAGGCGCTCGTAGTGGTCCAGCGCGGAGCCGTCCACCTCGCCGCGCACCGATTCCACCCGCGCCCACTCCACCGAGAAGCGGTAGGCGTTCAAGCCCATGCCCGCCACGAGGTCGAGGTCCGCCGGCCACTGCTGCAGGGTGCGGCAGGCCGGGCCGCTGGGCTCGGCGAAGAGCGTGGGGACGGTGTTCTCCAGGAACCAGGTGTCGCTGTGGACGTTGTCGCCCTCACCCTGGTGCCCGGCGGTGGCCACGCCCCACAGGAAGTCGTCGGGGAACGGGTGGGTCATGTCGTGCTCTCCTCGGTGGGGTTTCTGGTGGTGAGCCGGTCAGCGGGCGCCGCGGATGAACATGATCAGCACACCGCCGACGACTGCGCACAGGGCGCCGGCCGAGAACAGGGCGGCGTAGTTGCCACCGCCACCGATCGCGAGCAGCGCGGGGGCCGCGGCGGCGACGAGGGTGACCGGCAGGTTGTCGGCCACCTTGATCAGGGCCAGGTCCTTGGCCGGGTTCTGCGGGTCGGGCAGCACCCGGGTGGCCAGGGCCAGTTCCACGGCGAAGTAGACGCCCTGGCCGAGGGCGATGACGGCGCACGCGACGAGGTACGACGGCAGGCTCGTGGCGCGGGTGGCCACGACGAGGCCGGCGGCCAGGACGAGAGCCGCCACGAGGATGAACGGACGGCGGACGTCCAGGCGGTCGCTGAGCTTGCCGACGGCCGGGGCGACGAGCAGGGAGAGTCCGCAGTTCACCACGACCGTCAGCAGGATCGCCCCGCCGAGCTGCGCCGGCTCGAGGTGCAGGTGCTGCAGCAGGTAGAGCGCCTGGAAGCCGTTGAGGGCGGCCACGCCGCAGAAGACGAGCAGGCGGCTGCTGAAGACGAGCGCGAAGTCGGGGAAGCGCAGCGGGTTGACCCAGAAGATCCCGATGACCTCACGCAGGTGCAGCGGCGTGCGGGGTCGGGTCGACGGCTGCTCGCGCAGGACGGCGGCCAGCAGGAGCATCGCGACGACGGCCAATGCGGTCGGGACCGCGACGATGGGGGCCAGGTCCCCGCCGAACGGCTGCGCCACGGCCATGCCGAGCAGGGCGCCCATCGGGGTGGCCAGGCTGAGGAACGCGGCGGCCGGCCCCCGCCGATCGGCCGGCAGCCGGTCGGCGAGCAGTGCCGTCGTCGTCACGCCGGCCGCGATGAACCCGAGCGTGATGAGCAGGTGCGCCGCCACGAACAGCGGCACGTTCGGTGCGGTGACCAGCAGCGTGCCGCCCAGGGCGAAGGACGCCGCTCCGGAGACGAGGTAGGGCCGACGGCGGCCGAAGCGTGAGCGCGAGCGGTCGCTGAGCGTCCCGATCGTCGGCAGGGCGAAGAGGGTGAGGATCCCGGCGATGCCGCTGGACAGGGAGATGATCGTCGCCGCTCCGGCGGCGTCGAGCGCGGTGGCCTTCAGGGTCAGGGTCAGCAGGGCTGCGGACATCTGGGCCGCGCCCGCGCCGACCGCGGCGAGCACCAGGAGCGGGACGAACCCGCGCGGCAGCGGGGCGGTGGGGGCGGTGCCCCCCGAGGGCGGCGTGAGCAGGGGCGACGTGCTGAGCGGTGCCGCGTCGAAGGCGCGCGGCGCCGCGGTGGCGGAGTCGGAGGACGGGTCCATGGGCTTCCTCGCCTGATGGGGCCGCCTCGCGGCGGCCGGTGTCGACGTTGACCTCCCCGGAGCGGGGATGGGAGGACGGTAAAGCCAAAACCTGAAAGGGTCAATGTTTTGGGCTGTGGGCTGCTAGCGTGCGGGTATGGCCGGACCCCGCGGCGAGTACCGCAAGAGCGCGGAGCGCCGTCAGCAGATCCTCGACGCCGCCTTCTCGGTCTTCGCCCGCAGCGGCTACACCGGCACGTCCGTCAACGAGATCGCCCGCGCCGTCGGGATGACCCAGACGGGTGTCCTGCACCACTTCTCCGGCGGGAAGATGGCGCTGCTGCGGGCGGTGCTCGAGCAGCGCGACGTGCGGGCCGAGCACCTGCTGGCCGGTCGCTGCGGCCGCGACTTCCTGGCCGGGCTCGTCGAGATCTCCCGGATCCAGGCCGGCCAGCGCGGTGTCGTGCAGCTCTACACCGTCCTGTCGGCGGAGGCGACCGACCCCGACCACCCCGCCCGCGAGTACTTCGCCAAGCGGTTCGAGCGCATCGCCGACGCGGTCACCACCGCCTTCGCCGAGGAGGACGCCGCGGGCGGCCTCGTCGACGACGTCGACCCCCGCCGCGCCGCGCTGAGCTCGATCGCCATGACGGAGGGCCTGGAGCTGTTGTGGCTCAACGGGTTCGACGTCGACATGGCCGACGGCATCCGCCGTCACCTCAACAGCTTCCTCCGCACCCCCCTCTAGAGGTCCCCGCCCCGGCGCCGTCGCCGGCGGGACCCGCACCGGCCCCAGGAGCACCGTGAGCACCACTGCCCGACCCGTCACCGTCCGGCCCGTCACCGTCGAGCACCACCGCGAACCCCTCGGCATCGGGCAGGAGAGCCCGCGCCTGTCCTGGGTCGTCGACACCGACGAGCCCGGCTGGGTGCAGCACGCCCACGAGATCGAGGTGAGCGACCCCGACCACCCGGGCGAGCCGCTGCGCACCGGCCGCGTCGACAGCGCCGAGCAGGTGCTCGTGCCCTGGCCCGCCGCACCGCTGGGCAGCCGCGAGCGCCGCTCGGTGCGCGTGCGCGTGTGGGGACCGGCGCAGGGGCCCTCGGCGTGGAGCGCGCCCACCGTGCTGGAGACCGGGCTGCTGGACGCGGGCCTCTGGAGCTCGCGGATGGTCGCCCCGGCGCTGCCGCCGACGGGCGAGGGCGGCGAGCCCGCGGTCCTGCTGCGCGGCGAGGCCGACGTCCGCGGCGGCGTGGTGCGCGCCCGCCTGCGCGCCACCGCCCACGGCGTGATGACGCTGCACCTGAACGGCGCGCCGGTGGGGGAGGACGTGCTGCACCCGGGGTGGACCAGCTACGCCACCCGCCTGCGGTACCGCACCTGGGACGTCACGGACCTCGTGCGTGAAGGCCGCAACGCCCTCGGCGCGCACCTCGCCGACGGCTGGTGGCGCGGCTACCTCGGCTTCGCCGGCCTGCGCGACGTCTACGGCGACCGCACCGCGGCCCTGGTCCAGCTCGAAGTCGAGCACGCCGACGGCACCCGCACCGTGGTGGGCACCGACGCCTCCTGGCGCTCGACCCTCGGCCCCGTCACGCGCGCCGACCTGTACACGGGTGAGACCTTCGATGCCCGCCGCCGCCCGGAGGGCTGGAGCTCGCCCGGTTTCGACGACACCGGCTGGGACGCCGTGACGGTCGAACCCTTCGACACCGCCACCCTCGTCGCCCCCGACGGCCCGCCCGTGCGCCGGCAGGAGAGCCTGCGAGCGGTGGGGATCACCACCTCGCCGTCGGGGCGCACGATCGTCGACTTCGGCCAGAACCTCGTGGGACGCCTGCGCCTGCGCGTGCCGGCCGGGGGACCCGGGCACGTCATCACCCTGCGCCACGCCGAGGTGCTCGAGCACGGGGAGCTCGGCGTGCGCCCGCTGCGGGCCGCGCGGGCGACCGACGAGGTCGTCCTGGACGGCCGGGAGTTCACCTGGGAACCGGAGTTCACCCTCCACGGTTTCCGGTACGCCGAGGTCGACGGCTGGCCGGGCGACCTCACGGTGGAGGACCTGGAAGCCGTCGTCGTGCACACCGACCTGCGCCGCCTGGGGGAGTTCGAGTGCTCTGACCCGCTGCTGAACCGCTTGCACGAGAACGTCTTGTGGAGCATGCGCGGCAACTTCGTCGACGTGCCCACGGACTGCCCGCAGCGCGACGAGCGCCTCGGCTGGACCGGCGACCTGCAGGTGTTCGCCCCGACCGCGGCCTACCTGCACGACACCACCGGCATGCTCACCGGCTGGCTCGCGGACCTGGCGGCCGACCAGCACCCCGACGGCAACGTCCCCGTCTACGTGCCGTGGGCCGACGTCGACCCGAACCTGCCGCCGCTGGGCGCCGAAGCCGGCTGGGGAGACGCCGCCACCGTGGTGCCGTGGACGCTGTACGAACGCTCCGGCGACGCGGGCCTTCTGCGCCGGCAGTGGGCTTCCATGACCGCGTGGGTGGACGCGTTCGCCGCCCGCGCCGGCGGTGAGCTGGACTTCGCCAGCGGTGGGTTCTCCTTCGGCGACTGGCTCGACGCGGCCGCCCCCGACGACCAGCCGTGGGCGGCCCGCCTGCCGTGGCAGGCCGTCGCCACCGCCTACCTGGCCCGCTCCGCGCAGATCGTGCGCGACACCGCTCGCGTGCTGGGTGAGGACGAGGCGCAGCAGCGGTACGGGGCGCTCGCCGAGCGCGTCGCGCAGCGCTTCCGCACCGAGTACGTCACCCCCAGCGGCCGGGCGGCGTTCCCCTCCCAGACCGCCTACGCCCTCGGCCTGGCCTTCGGCCTGCTGGAACCGGCGCAGCGCGAGCGCGCCGGTGAACTGCTCGCCGAGCAGGTGGCCGTCGACGGGTACCACGTGGGTTCCGGTTTCCTCGGCACCCCCCTGGTGTGCGACGCCCTCGCCGACACCGGTTACGGCGCCACCGCGTGGCGCCTGCTCCTGCAGACCGAGTGCCCCTCGTGGCTGTACGCGGTGACGATGGGCGCCACGACGATCTGGGAACGCTGGAACTCCATGCTCCCGGACGGCTCCATCAACCCCGGCAGCATGACGTCGTTCAACCACTACGCGTTCGGCGCCGTCGCGGACTTCCTGCACCGCCGCGTCGGCGGCCTGGCACCCGCGGCACCGGGTTACCGTCGCCTGCGGGTCGCACCGCTGCCGCACCCGGCGCTCACCTGGGCGCGCACCGCGCACGAGACCCCGTACGGGCGGGCCGCGGTGTCGTGGACGCTCGACGGGGAGGCGTTCACCCTGGAGGTCGTGGTGCCGCCCTCGACGCAGGCGGACGTGCACCTGCCGGACGGGTCGGACCCGGTCACCGTCGCCGCGGGGGTGCACCGCTTCACCTGCACGGTGCGCGAGGGCGTCGCCGCCGAGGCCCCCGCCGCCTTCGCCGGGTCGTAGGTCCCGCGACCCACCGCTGGTGCCGGCGCGCACCGGTGAGCGGGTGCTCGTCACTGAGGACGGGGAAACCCTGAGCTCCTGAGTCCCAGGAGCGGCGCACTCCCGCAGAGCCCCGCCGCCCCCCGCCCGCGCTGAGACGATCAGAGGCCGCACGTGTCCGTGAACACCACCCCGGGCAGCCCCGGGAGCAGCGCCCCGGAGCGCCGCGACCTGCAACGGCGCGTCGTGCGCGTCCTGGCCGCCGGTCAGGTCCTGGGCGGGCTGGGTGCCGGCGCCACCCTCAGCCTGGGCGCGCTGCTCATCACCGAGGTCTCCGGCTCCCCGGCCTGGTCCGGGATGGCCGCCACCACGGCCACCCTGGGCGCGGTCCTGCTCGCGGTGCCGCTGGCCCGGCTCGCGCAGGCCCGGGGGCGGCGCACCTCGCTGAGCACCGGCGCGCTCATCGCCGTGCTGGGCGGGGTGCTGGTCGTCACCGCCGCCGTGCTCGGCAGCCTGCTGCTGCCAGTAGACCCTTGCGGTGATGACGCACGGGGCGATCTGCTTCGCGCACGTGCTGCTGGGTGAGGCTGGGGCGAGAACCGGGGTGCTGGATTGAAGCACCGCCCGCGTGGACGACCGCGCCCGGGAGCTGGCCGCGCAGTACGGCGCCACGGGCCAGCAGGTCCTGCAAGGCAGCGTGGACGCCTACGCCGAGGCCGGTGGGTGGGTGCCCCGGGCCTGGCCGCCGCGGCCCGCCACCTGTGGCAGGCCGCGGCGATCGCGTACGCGTTGTACGCGCTGAGCACGGGCGTGCCCCAGCACCGGTCCGCATCACCGGGCCGCGGCGGCCGCGGCGGTTCAACCCTGGAGGTCGAACCGCCGCTCGAGCCGGCACCTGAGCTGACGCTCGAGCTCATCGTGCCCGCGGAGGGCTGTCCCCGCGGAGGGCTGCCCCTGCGGAGGGCTGTCCGCACTGCCGTGCACGGCACCGTCCTCGTCGGGGAAGTGCCGGGGCGGCGAGGCGGGCGGATGCTGGGGCCGGGGTGGCATCGGTCACCACCCCGGCCTGGCTCATCAGTGCTCGCGCTGGTGCGGCCTCAACGGATCTGGAAGTCCGCCGAGGTCGCGGTCTGCAGCGAGCCGCCCACGTCCACGCGGTACGTACCCGGCGTGGTGTTCCACTCGCCGGTGCGCACGTCCCAGTGCTGCAGCAGGTGCATGTCCGCCAGGTCGGCTGCGCTGAGGTGGATTTCGACGACCTCCTCCTGCCCGGCGTCCAGGGCGACGCGCTGCCAGCCGATCAGGCGCCGGAACGGCTCGCCGGCGGCGTCGGGCAGCGCCAGGTAGGCCTGGGCGACCTCGGTGCCGTCGACCTCACCGGAGTTGCGCAGCGCGAAGCGCAGCGTCAGCCCGTCCTGCGCGCCCGAGGCTGCGGGGAGGACCTGCAGGTCGCCGTACTCGAAGGAGGTGTAGGACAGCCCGTGCCCGAAGCTGAACAGCGGCTCGATGCCCTGCGCCTCGTACCAGCGGTGCCCGACCTGCAGACCCTCGGAGTACTCCACCTGCCGGATCTCCGTCGACCCCTCGGGACGCTCGGTGGAGCCGTCGGCGAAGACGCCCGGGTACTGCTCGGGAGTGCTCGTCGGGGTGTCGGCCAGCGCCTTCGGGAACGTCATCGGCAGCTTGCCCGAGGGGTTGACGTCACCGAAGAGCAGCGAGGCGATCGCCGGCCCCTGCTGCTCACCGCCGTACCAGGTCTCCAGTACCGCTCGCACATCCTGCAGCCAGGGCATCTCCACGGCGCTGCCGGTTTGCAGCACGACCACGGTGTTCGGGTTGACCGCGGCCACGGCCTCGATCAGCGCGTCCCCGCCGTGGTCCAGGCGCAGGTCCTCGATGTCGGCGAACTCGCCGGCGCGCTGGTGCCCGAAGACCACCACCACGTCGGCGTCCGCAGCGGCCACCGAGGCCGCCGACAGGTCCGAGCCGTCGTCGAACGTCACCGAGGCGCCTTCGCGCCGCGCGCGGTCGCGGATGGCGGTGTCGGCGGCCACCAGGTTCTCGCACGCCATGGTGGACGAACCGCCGAACCTCTCCGGCAGGGGCATGCCGCAGGCGTCTGCGGCGCTGACCCCGTCCGTCTCCTGGCTCGAGGCGGTCGCTCCGATGACGGCGATCTTCTGCCCGCGCTCGGGGTTCAAGGGCAGCGCACCGTCGTTGGCCAGCAGCACGCTTCCCTCCTCAGCCGTGCGCCGGGCGATCTGGGTGTGCTCGCGGGGGGAGACGTCGGCGCGCGGCTTGGTCGGCAGCGGGTTGTCGAACAACCCGCCGCGGATGTAGGCGGTCACCACCCGGTGCGCGGCCTCGTCGATGCGTGCCTGCGTGATCTCGCCCCTGGTCAGCGCTTCGTCGAGCAGGTAGGGGGTGAACCACACGGGGCGGTTCAGCTCCTGGTCCAGGCCGTTCATCAAGGACGCGGCCGTGGAGTGCACGGAGCCGAAGTCGGACATGACGTAGCCGCGCATGCCGAAGTCGTCCTTCAAGACGGTGTTCAGCCGCTCGTCTTCACAGGCGTACACACCGTTGACCTGGTTGAAGGAGCACATGACGCTTTCGGGGTCACCGCGGCGCACGGCGATCTCGAAGGGCAGGTCGTAGATCTGCCGCAAGGTGCGCTCATCGACGTTCGAGGAGCTCTCCTCGCGGTCCAGTTCCTGCTCGTTGGCGACATAGTGCTTCAGGTCCGCCAGCACGCGGCCTTCCGCCTCGATGCCGCGCACACCCGCCGCGCCCAGCCGCCCGGACAGGACCGGGTCCTCGCCGAGGTACTCGGGAGTGCGACCGGACAGCGGAGTTCGCCCGCCCGCCAGACCGGGAGCGAGGATGACGTTCTTGCCCTTGCCGAACGCCTCGTCGGCCTGGGCGACGTGCTTGTCGTAGACCAGTTGCTCGTCCCAGGTGGAAGCGGCGGCGATGGCGGCGGGGAAGGCGGTGACGCCGGTGACGTTGCGCACGCCTTCAGGTCCGTCGGTGTACACGACGGTGGGGGTGCACGGCAGCTGAGCCGGGTAGCGCACCCCCTGGAAGTCGGTCTGCTGCGGGCTGTTGGCCGGCTGCTCGACCAGCCAGCGGTACTTCTGGTGCTGGGAACTGGCCGCCAGCAGCGCGGAAGCGCGCTCCTCGGGGCTCGAGCTGCGATCCATCCACGGCACGTCGCGGCACTGGGCGCGCGCACTCGCACTGGCGCCGGCGGGTGCGGCGGAGGACGAGGCGGCGAGGGGAGCGGTGATGGACAGGGGTGCCAGCACGGCCAGCGACGTGACGGCGATGGCCAGGCGACGGCGGGGGGAACGCCGACGATCGGGGGAGCGGCCAGGAACCGGCCGATCGGGAGCAGTGGTAGAGCGCACAGGACGTCCTCTCCGTCGAGAACATTAATGGAGCGTTTCAAGCGCGGGCCGACTGTAGTTGTGCCCCACCTGTGCGTCAACGGTCCGCGTCAGCGCGCACCGCCGAGTGCGGACGCCGGTCCGGGAACCTGCGTGCCGGCGGCCACCGGCCCGTGGCGCGGTGGCTACACGCGCTGCCGACACTGTTGGCGCCAGTGCAGCTGCCGACGCTGTTGGCGCCCCCGTAGCTGGCGAGGTTGCCATCGCCAGGGCAGCCGGCGAGGCTGCTGGTGCAAGCGCAGCTGCTGGTGCGTCGGCGCCGATAGGATCGGTCGGTGACTTCCGGAAAAGTTGCGCGAGCGCGCGGTGGCGCTCCGAGCATGGTCGAGGTGGCTGCCCTGGCCGGGGTGTCGGTGGGCACCGTCTCGAACGTCTTGAACCACCCGGAGCGGGTGCGCGAGGCCACCATCGAGAAGGTCCGCGCCGCCGTCGAGCAGCTCGGCTTCACCCGCGACGCACCGGCGCGCCCGCCGCGAACCAACCCCAGCATGGTCGAGGTGGCTGCCCTGGCGGGGGTGTCGGTGGGCACCGTCTCCAACGTCCTGAACCATCCCGAGCAGGTGCGCCCGGCCACCATCGAGAAGGTGCGCGCCGCGATCGAGCACCTGGGTTTCACCCCGAACGCCAACGCCCGCTCCCTGGCCGGTGGCGACAGCCGCATCATCGGGCTGGTGGTCGTCGACCTGCGCAACACCTTGTTCGTCGACATCGCCCGTGGCGCCCAGCGCGAGGCCGCCGCCGAGCGCATGAGCCTGCTGGTCAGCAACAGCGACCGCGACGACACCCAGCAGGACGCGCACCTGGAGCTGTTCGAGAGCGCCCGCGTGCGTGGTGTCCTGCTGGCCCCGCTGAGCGATCCGGACGCCGGTGTCCAACGGCTGCGCCGGCATGGCACGCCGGTCGTGGTGCTCAACTACGACACCGGGCGCCGGGACTGCTGCACGGTGCTGGTCGACAACGAGCAGGTGGGCTACCTCGCCGCCCAGCACATGATCTCCCTCGGGCGCCGGCGCCTGGCCTGGGTCAGTGAGCTCAACGACCTGCAACCGGTGCACCAGCGCCAGTTGGGGGTGCAGCGGGCCGTGCGCGAAGCAGGTCGCGGCGTCAGCCTGGTCGAGATCGACACCGAGGTCGAGATCGACACCGAGGTCGAGATCGACACCGAGGCGAGCGAGCACGCCCCGGCGCGACCGGAGGCCGAGGGCTCGACCGTCGAGGACGTGCACGCCGGCATCGCCGTCGAGCGGATCCTGGCGATGCCGGCGCGCCAGCGTCCCGACGCCGTCGTGGCCGTGACCGACCTGCTGGGCGCCTGCATCGTCCAGCGGCTGCAGGCGGCGGGGATCTCGGTGCCCGGGCAGATCGCCGTCATGGGCTGCGACTACGACGCGCGCGCCTGGGGCGGGCAGATCCCGCTGACCACGGTGCGCCTGGAGGGCGAGCAGATGGGCGCGGCCGCCGTGCGCTTGCTGGCCGCGGAGGTCGCGGAGGGGCGGCGGCACACGCACCGCACGATCGTCGTGCGACCGGCCCTGCTGGAGCGCGAGAGCAGCACCGGCCGCCGAGGACGGGTGCCCGCCAGCGCACCACGGCCGCCGGCCCGGCCGCTGACCCGGCAGTTGACCCGGCAGCTGGCCGGTCCAGACGGGCAAGGATCGGTTGACGGGGCGCTCAGCGAACACTGACCCCCGCGGTCTCGGCGTGGTGCCCGGCCGCTGGCGCGGGGCCCGCCACCCACCGACCGCGCGGGTCCCCGTCCCTGAGGGTCCGCTGATCCCTTCGCCGGGGTCGACCCGTCGCGGGCAGCTCGGAGGTGATCTCGGACGGGGCCGCAGAAGTGATCTCGGACCGGGCCGCGGAGAGGGCTGCCAGGGGGCTCGGGGAGGGGGCTGCGGAGGGCCCGGCACGTGCGGTGGGTGCCGGCCTTGACGAGCACCGGAGCGCCACCTACTTTAAGGGCATCGGCAAATGAAGCGTCTCACTCAATCTGCTCGCCCCCCTGACGCCCGTCTCGACGAGGAGACTTCCCGTGGCACCTCGCTCTTCCCGCACCCTGACCGGCCTGGCCGCTCTGACCCTGGCCCCGCTGGTCCTGTCCGCCTGCAGCGCCGGCAGCCTGGGTTCCTCCAGTGACGGTGAAGGCACGTCGATCACCTTCCTGGTGGACAACGCCCCCCAGACCATCGCCACCGCCGAAGCCCTGGCCGAGGACTTCAACGCCTCGCAGTCCGAGGTCACGGTCGAGGTGGAGGCCCGCCCCCAGGGCGCCGAGGGTGACAACCTCGTCAAGACGCGCCTGCAGACGAACAGCATGGCCGACGTCTTCGCCTACAACAGCGGATCGCTCTTCCAGCAGCTGGCCCCGCAGACCTCGCTGACGCCGCTGACCGGCGAAGCCTTCCTGGACGAGGTCGACGACAGCTTCGAGCCCCAGGTCAGCGCCGGCAGCGACGTGTACGGCGTGCCGCTAGGCACCGCCTTCGGCGGGGGAGTGCTGTACAACCGTGCGGTCTACGACCAGCTGGGCCTGCAGGTGCCCACGACGTGGGCGGAGTTCATCGCCAACAGCGAGAAGATCAAGGCCGCCGGCATCGCCCCGGTCGTGCAGACCTACGCCGAAACGTGGACCTCGCAGCTGCTGGTGCTGGGCGACTTCCACAACGTGGCCGCCGCCAACCCCTCCTTCGCCGAGGAGTACACCGCCGGCGAGGCGAAGTACGCCACCGATCCGGCGGCCATCAAGGGCTTCGAGCACACGCAAGAAATCCACGACAAGGCCTTGATGAACGAGGACTTCGCCTCGGCCAGGGTCGAGGACGGCATCCGCATGCTCGCCGCCGGTGAAGGTGCGCAGTACCCGCTGCTGTCGACCAACGTCGCCACCATCCTCAGCGTCGCGCCCGAGCAGATCGACGACATCGGCTTCTTCGCCCTGCCCGGCGACGACGCGGCCACCAACGGCCTGACCGCCTGGTTCCCCGGCGGGGTGTACGTGCCCAAGAGCACCACGGGCGACAAGCTCGAGGCGGCCAAGCAGTTCCTCGAGTACCTGGTCACCCCGGCTGCCTGCGACATCCAGTCCGAGGAAAGCGTGCCCACCGGGCCCTACCTCGTGGAGGGCTGCGAGCTGCCCGACGACGTCCCGCAGATCACCAAGGACGTGCAGGCGTACTTCGACACCGACCAGCAGTCCCCGGCACTGGAGTACCTCTCGCCCATCAAGGGCCCGGCGCTGGAGCAGATCCTGGTCGAGGTCGGCTCCGGCATCCGCTCGGCGCAAGACGGCGCCGCGCTGTACGACCAGGACGTCGAGAAGCAGGCGCAGCAGCTGGGCCTGGAGGGCTGGTGAGCGCCGCCGCCGGTCACGTGCTGGCGGGTGGGGACCGGCGCTCGCCGGGCGCGAAGGAGTGAGGCAGGTGGCTACGACAGCTCCCGCCTCGTCAGACACCACCCCCGACGGCCCTGCTCGCCGAGGCAGAGGCAAGCGGCACAGCCCCTACCCCGGGTGGTTCTACCTGCCCGCCGCGGTGGTGTACGGGGTGCTGTTCCTGCTGCCGACGTTCGCGTCGTTCTACTTCGCGCTGACGCGGTGGACGATCTTCGACAGCGAGTTCATCGGGCTGGCGAACTTCGTGCAGTTCTTCTCCGAGCCGGCGCTGGTGAAGGGCTTCACCAACACCTTCGTGTACGCGGTGATCACCTCCGGGGCGAAGGTCGTGCTCGGCTTGGGCTTGGGGATGCTGCTGACCAGCCAGATCGTCGGGCGCGGGTACCTGCGCGCGGTGGTCTTCTTCCCCGTGCTGGTCTCCTCCGTCGGGGTGGGGATCACGTTCCAGGTGCTGATGCACCCCTCGCGCGGGGCGATCAACTCCGCGCTGGGAGTGTTCGGCATCGACGGGCCCGGCTGGCTGGTCGATCCCTCGATCGCGCTGCTGTCGGTGGCGCTGGTGGACGTCTGGAAGGGCGTAGGGCTGGCCACGCTGATCTACATGGCCGGGATCGTGTCCATCCCCAAGGAGTACTACGAGGCGGCCAAGGTCGACGGCGCCGGGTCGTGGACGCTGTTCCGCAACGTCATCTTCCCGCTGTCGTGGCCTGCGACCTCCACCGTCATCACCCTGTCGCTGATCGGGGGCCTGCGCTCCTTCGACCTGATCTGGGCGATGACGCGCGGTGGGCCGGGCTTCACCTCCGACGTGATCGCCTCGGTGATCTACAAGCAGTACCAGGCCGGGTTCTACGGCCTGTCGACCGCCGGCAACGTCATCCTGTTCCTCGCGGTGACCGCTCTGGTGGTGCCGCTGACGCGGTTCCTGGCCCGCAAGGAGGTCGAGCTGTGAGCTCCACGATCAGCCCCGCCGGCCCGGTGAACCCTCGATCGGGAGGCGATGCCTCCGAGCCCGCTGCATCCGCCGCCGCCGGTGGTGGGCGCGTGGGTGGCGCGCGCTCGGCGCTGTACCGCTACGGCGTCGGTGGCCTGGCGATCCTCGTCAGCGTCGTCGTCTTCATCGTGCCGTTCGTGTTC
Organism: Kineococcus arenarius subsp. arenarius; assembly: GCF_050871845.1. Classification (NCBI taxonomy): domain Bacteria; kingdom Bacillati; phylum Actinomycetota; class Actinomycetes; order Kineosporiales; family Kineosporiaceae; genus Kineococcus; species Kineococcus arenarius. The sequence goes on along the minus strand of NZ_JBJLSE010000048.1, from coordinate 6,847 downwards.
ATCGTCTTGACGGCCGTCATGGACGCGCAGCAGGCCAGCGAGTTCCGCTTCGCGCTGCCGCGGCAGCTTCAGGGCTGGCAGAACCTGGTGGACGTCGTCCAGACGCGTGACTACATCCTGATCGTCGCGTTCATCAACTCCCTCGTGCTGACGGTGGCCAGCGTCACGCTCATGGTGGTGCTCGGCTCGATGGTCGCCTTCGTGCTGCAGCGACGGGCCACCCGCTGGAACGGAGTCATCAACTTCTTGGTTCTGGCCGGGCTGATCATGCCGCCGGCGGTGGTACCGACGATTTGGGTGCTGCAGCGCATGGGGCTGTTCGGCACGATGCCGGGATTGATCCTGGTGGAGGTCGCTTTCGGGTTGTCGTTCACCATCCTGCTGTTCCGGGCGTTCATCTCCACGATTCCGCGTGAGCTGGACGAGGCGGCGGTGCTGGACGGTGCCGGGCCGCTGCGGTTGTTCTTCCGGGTGATCCTGCCGTTGCTGCGCCCGGTGCTGGTCACCGTGGTGCTGGTGCAGTCGGTGGCGGTGTTCAACGACTTCCAGACCCCGCTGTACTTCCTGCCAGGTGACGCGGGGGCCACGGTGCAGCTGACCCTGTTCAACTTCCAGAGCCAGTCCCTGTCTAGCTACAACCTGCTGTTCATGGACATCCTGCTGATCACGATCCCGCCGCTGGTGCTGTACCTGTTCTTCAACCGCCAGATCGTCGCCGGCATGACCTCCGGCGCCGTCAAGGGCTGAACGCCCGCCGCTGCGCGAGGACCGTCCAGCGCCTCACCGGCCGACCGGCCACCGCTCCCCGGGCGATCAGCTCGTGACCTGCCGAGCTGATCGCCCGGTGCCCCTGCTGCCGCGAACGGAACCCCATGCCCCTCCGCACCGACGTCCGCACCGACGTCCGCACCGACGTCCGCACCGACGTCCGCACCGACGTCGTCGTCACCGACCTGCGCGCCGAGCACGGCGATCCACACCTCGGCCTGGGCACCGCCCGGCCACGGCTGTCCTGGATCACGAGGCCCACCGGCGCGACACCCGCGAGCTGGCACCAGAGCGGCTACGAGGTCCTCATCACCACCGTGCCCGCCGCCGACCGCAGCGGCCGAGCGCCGACGTGGTCCAGTGGACGCATCGCGTCCGGTGACAGCGTCCTGGTGCCCTGGCCAGCTGCCGCGCTCGGCTCTCGGCAACGCGTGCGGGTGCAGGTGCGCACCTGGGGTACCGACCAGGACAACCCCACGGCCTTCAGCGCCCCCCTCGTGCTGGAGGCGGGACTGCTGGACCCGTCGGACTGGGTGGCTGCACCCGTCGGCCCCGACTGGGATGAGGACCCCGGCGAAGACCACCGCCCCGCGCTGCTGCGCCGGCGGTTCTCCCTGCCCGGACCGGTCGCGCGGGCCCGGCTGCACGTCAGCGCGCACGGGCTGCACGAGGTCGAGCTGAACGGCCAGCGCGTCGGCGACGAAGTCCTCGCCCCGGGCTGGACCAGCTACGCGCACCGGCTGCGCTACCGCACCCACGACGTCACCGCCCTGCTGCGCCAGGGCGAGAACGCGCTCGGGGCCTGGTTGGCCGACGGCTGGTACCGCGGCCGCTACGGCACCCACGGCGGCAACCGCAACCTGTACGGGCAGCGCACCGCGCTGATCGCGCAGCTCGAGGTGGACCTGACCGACGGGCGCCGCGTCGTGGTGGCCACCGGCGCGGGAGCGGGGGAGGACGATCACGCCTGGCGCGCCGCGCACGGCCCGATCAGCGCCAGCAGCCTGTACGACGGCGAGCACCACGACGCCCGCCTGGAACTGTCCGATTTCTCCACCGCCGGCTTCGACGACTCCGGCTGGGCCGGGGTGCGCCGCTACGAGCGCGACCCCGCCACCCTGGTCGCCGCCGACGGCCCGCCGGTGCGCTGCACGCAGGAGGTGCTGCCCGTCGCGGTGCTCACCAGCCCCTCGGGTGCCACGATCCTGGACTTCGGGCAGAACCTCACCGGCCGGCTGCGCATCCGGGTGCGCGGGCAGGCCGGGCAGCGGGTGCGGTTGCGCCACGCGGAGGTCCTGCAGGACGGGGAGTTGTACACCCGCCCGCTGCAGTCCGCCGCCGCCACGGACACCTACGTCCTCGCCGGCGGTGGTCCAGACGGGGAGCCGGAGGTGTGGGAACCTCGCTTCACGATGCACGGCTTCCGCTACGCGGAGGTCACCGGCTGGCCCGGCCGCCTCGGTGAGGGCGACGTCGTGGCCCGCGTGCACCACTCCGACATGGCGCGCACCGGCTGGTTCTCCTGCTCGGACGAGCGGCTGAACCGGCTGCACGAGAACGTCGTGTGGAGCATGCGCAGCAACTTCGTGGACATCCCCACCGACTGCCCGCAGCGCGACGAGCGCCTCGGCTGGACCGGCGACATCCAGGTCTTCGGCCCCACCGCCGCCTTCCTGTACGACTGCTCGGGGTTCCTGGCCAGCTGGCTGGGCGACGTCGCCGCCGAGCAACTCGAGGACGGCACGGTGCCCTGGTACGTGCCGATGATCCCCGCGCAGTTCTGGGACCCGCCGCAGCCGGGTGCGGTGTGGGGCGACGTCGCCGTGCTGCTGCCGCACGTGCTGCACGAACGCTACGGCGACACCGGTCTCCTGCGCCGGCAGTACGCCAGCGCCAAGGCGTGGGTAGACCTGGTCGAGCGCCTGGCCGGGCCGTCCCGGCTGTGGAACACCGGGCTGCAGCTGGGGGACTGGCTGGATCCGGCCGCACCCCCGGAAGAGCCGGCCGCCGCCCGCACGGACAAGTACCTGGTGGCCACCGCCTACTTCGCCCACTCCGCCCGCACCCTGGCCCGCACCGCGCAGGTGCTGGGTGAGCAGGAGGACGCCGCCCGCTACGGGCGACTGGCGCGGCAGGTGCGCGAGGCGTTCGTGGCCGAGCACGTCACCGCCGACGGCCGCCTGAGCAGCGACGCGCAGACCGCGTACGCCCTGGCGATCGTCTTCGACCTGCTGCCGCGGGACCTGCGCGCAGCAGCCGGTCGTCGCCTCGCGGAACTGGTCGCCGGTGACGGTCACCGGGTGGCCACCGGGTTCGCCGGGGTCAACCTCGTCACCGACGCGCTCACCCTCACCGGTCACGACGCCACCGCCCACGCGCTGCTGACCGAGACGGGCTGCCCGTCCTGGCTGTACCAGGTGGCGATGGGCGCCACCACGACGTGGGAGCGGTGGGACTCGATGCTGCCCGACGGCACCGTCAACCCCGGGCACATGACCAGCTTCAACCACTACGCGCTGGGTTCGATCGCCGACTGGATGCACCGCACCGTCGCCGGGCTGGCGTCGGCCGCACCGGGCTACCGGCGTCTGCTGGTGCGCCCGCGTCCCGGTGCAGCTCTCGACTCCGCCGCTGCGCGCCACGAGACGCCGTACGGGACGGCGGCGGTGAGCTGGCGCCGAGCCGGTGAGCGCCTCGTCGTCGTCGTCGACGTCCCGCTGGGCGTCAGCGCGAGCATCGACCTGCCGAACCGGCCGATCACCGAGGTCGGCGCCGGCCGGCACCGCTTCGAGGTCACCGCTGCCCCCGCCAACGACACCGCCACCGCGACCTGCGCCGGTGACGCCAGCGCGCTGCAGCCCGCCTGACCGGAACCCGAACCGCTGCCGGCCACCAGTCCGACCACCAGCCTGACCACCGAGCTACACCCCCACGGAGGACCGATGCCGACCTGGCACGCCACGATGATCGCCGCCGACGCCGACCACGACGGCGCCCCGCTGCTGCGGCGCCGTTTCACCCTCGACACCGGCCACGGCGAGGTGGAGCGCGCCGTCCTGCACGTCAGTGCCCTCGGCGTCGTCGAGCCGTGGCTGGATGGCCGGCGCGTCGGCGAGGACGTCTTGAGCCCGGGGTGGAGCAGCTACGAGTGGCGCCTGCGCTACCGCAGCCACGACGTCACCGAGGCACTGCGCGCACCCGGAGCGGCAGGCGAGGGCGGCGCGGCGGGTGGCGATGAGCACGTGCTGGGCCTGGCCCTGGGCAACGGCTGGTTCCGCGGACGCCTCGGGTGGACCGGCGGACGCGCGTACTACGGCGATCAGCTCGCCGGCTTCGCCCAGCTGGAGGTGACCTTCGCCGACGGGCACATCCAGCTCATCGTCACTGACACCTCGTGGGAGTCGCACGCCTCGGCGGTCACCGCGAACGACCTCTACGACGGGCAGAGCATCGATGCCCGCCGCCTGGACCTCGACTGGGCGCGCACCGGCTCCTCCCACGAGAGCTGGGGAGAGGTCCACGCGCTCGACTTCGACACCGCGCTGCTGACCGAGCACATCGGCCCGCCGGTGCGCCGCCAAGAGGTGCGCGCACCGCTGCAGGTGTTCCGCTCGCCCGCTGGTCGCCTGCTGGTCGACTTCGGGCAGAACCTCGTCGGCTGGGTGCGCTTCACCGTGCGCGGCGAGGCCGGTTCGACCATCACGATCCGGCACGCGGAGGTGCTCGAGCACGGTGAGCTGGGCACCCGGCCGCTGCGCACCGCGCAGGCCACCGACCGGTTCACCCTCTCCGGCGGTGAGGACTCCTTCGAGCCCACCTTCACCTTCCACGGGTTCCGCTACGCGCAGGTCGACGGCTGGCCCGGCGATGACGGCACCACTGTGCCCGCCGACCTCGCGGGCGCGCTCGAGGCCGTGGTGGTGCACTCACAGCTGCGCCGCACCGGGGAGTTCGAGTGCAGCGATGAGACGCTCAACCAGCTGCACCGCAACGTGGTGTGGAGCACCAGGGGCAACTTCCTGGACGTGCCCACCGACTGCCCCCAGCGCGACGAGCGCCTGGGCTGGACGGGCGATCTGGCCGTCTTCGCCCCGACCGCCGCCTACCTGTTCGACGTGCAGGACTTCCTGCGCGACTGGATGCGCGACCTGGCCGCCGAGCAGCGTTCACGCGACGGGCTCGTCGGCTTCGTCATCCCCGACGTGCTCAAGCACCTGCTCCCCATCGAGGACTTCCCCGACCCCGACAGCACCGCCATCTGGTCCGACGTCGCGGTCTGGCTGCCGTGGGCGCTGTGGCAGGCCTACGGTGAGCAGGACGTGCTCGCCGAGCACTACCCGGCGATGACCGCGCACGTCGAGCGGGTGCTGACCCTGCTCTCACCCGAGGGGCTGTGGGACACCGTCTTCCAGTTCGGCGACTGGCTGGACCCGGACGCACCGCCGCAGGACCCGGCCGCGGCCAAGGCCGACAAGGGCGTGGTGGCCACCGCCTGCCTCTACCGCTCGGCGCGCACCGTCGCGGACGCCGCCCACGTCCTGGGCCGTGCCGAGGACGCTGACCGGTTCGTGGCCGCCGCCGATCGGGTGCGCACCGCCTTCCTGGAGCACTACGTCGACGAGCAGGGTTTCGTGCTCAGCGACTGCGCCACCGTCTACGCCCTGGCCATCGAGTTCGGGCTGCTGGACGGGGAGCGGCGCGAGTGGGCGGGCACCCGGCTGGCCGAGCTGGTGGAGAAGGCCGGCTACCGCGTCTCCACCGGTTTCGCCGGCACCCCGTACGTCACCGGCGCGCTGAGCTCGACCGGGCACCTGGACGCCGCCTACCGGCTGCTGCTGGAGCGCGAGTGCCCCTCCTGGCTGTACCCGGTGACGATGGGGGCCACCACCATCTGGGAACGGTGGGACTCGATGCTGCCCGACGGCACCATCAACCCCGGGCAGATGACGTCCTTCAACCACTACGCCCTGGGCGCGGTGGCGGACTGGATGCACCGCACGGTCGCGGGCATCTCCCCGCTGGAGCCGGGGTACGCGAGGTCGCTGATCGCCCCGCAGCCCGGCGGCGGGCTCGCCTGGGCGAGGGCTTCGCTGGAGACCCCGCACGGGCGGCTGGCGGTGCGCTGGGAACAGGGCGAGGCCGGCCTGATCGCCGAGGTGGAGGTGCCGGCCGGAACGAGCGCCGTGCTGCGCCTGCCCGGGCGGTCCGATCAGGAGCTGCGCAGCGGGTCCCACCGCATCACCACCCACGCCCGCTGACCCCCACCGCCTCTCCACCTGACAGGGTTCGCACCTCACCACCTTTGCCCGCGTGGCACCTGCGTGGTACCCGGAGCACCGGTTCCGGGCGCTACGCGGCTCTCACCCCGCGGACACGCACACCGATGGAGCGCGCACATGACGGAATTGCTGCACGAACAACTCGCCAGCGTCGGCGCGCCGACGTTCACCGCTCGCGACTACCGGCCAGGCCTCGTGCGCCACGTCGTGCTGTTCCGCTATCACCAGGAGGTGACGTTCGAGCAGAAGCAGGAGGTCCTGCAGCGCTTCCGCTCGCTGGCCCATTCCGCTCGCAGCGACGGCAACACCTACATCGTCTCCATCGAGGCCGGTGATCAGGCCAGCGGTGAAGGCGCAGGCGCTGGCTACGAGCACGGCATCATCGTCACCTTCGCCTCCCAGGGCGATCGCAACTACTACGTCGGTGCACCGCTCGTGGACGATCCGCGGTACTGCGATGAAGCGCACGCGGCCTTCAAGGACTTCGTCGGTCCGCTCCTGGCGGCGCAGGGCGGTGCTCTGGTCTTCGACGTGGTGTCCCCAGGTCGAGGGTGAGTCCCAGCGAGTGGTGTAACTGAGGATCGCCTTCCCCGCCGTGGCCGGTGTGTCGTACCGGCAGCAGGGAGGGCCACCGCGTGAGGCTCTGCGAGAAGCCGCCAAGCACCTCGTAGAACAGGACCCACACGATGACCCTCGAGCACCAGTCTGCCCTCTCCAGCCTCGCGCAGGCACTCACCGACGCTGACAGCGGCGAGGTGATGCGCCGGCTGCTGCAGGGCGCCCTGCAGGCTCTCATCGAA
>NZ_JBJLSE010000047.1:0-30229 GCF_050871845.1 Kineococcus arenarius subsp. arenarius | reverse complement strand
GTGGCCGCCGCCGTGCGGCGGGGGGTGCGGGGCGCAGTGGGACGACGCGACGCCATGGGTCCAGCTTCTCGCGCGATCGGGCCTTCGGGCGTCAGGCGCGCCCGGTGGCGCGCGCGGCGCGCGGGAAGGCGGAGGCGCCGGCGTAGCGGCCGGCGTCGTCCAACTCCTCCTCGATGCGCAGGAGCTGGTTGTACTTCGCCACGCGCTCGGAGCGGGCCGGGGCACCGGTCTTGATCTGGCCCGAGCCCACGGCGACCGCGAGGTCGGCGATGGTGGTGTCCTCCGTCTCGCCGGAGCGGTGGCTCATCATCGTGGTGAACCCGTTGCGGTGCGCCAGGTCCACGGCGTCGAGGGTCTCGGTGAGCGAGCCGATCTGGTTGACCTTCACCAGCATCGAGTTGCCGGCCGCCAGGTCGATGCCCTTGCGCAGCCGCTCGGGGTTGGTGACGAACAGGTCGTCGCCGACGAGCTGGACCTTGTCGCCGAGGGCGCTGGTGATGTGCTGCCAGCCGGACCAGTCGTCCTCGCCCAGCGGGTCCTCGATGGAGACCAGCGGGTACTCCGAGACCAGGCCCTCGTAGTAGCCGGTCATCCACTCCGCGGAGCGGTTCGAGCCCTCGAAGGCGTACCCGCCGTCGGCGACGAACTCGGTGGCGGCCACGTCCAGGGCCAGCGCGATGTCGGTGCCGAGGGTGAAGCCGGCCTTCTCGATCGCGGAGGCGATGAGGTCCAGCGCCTCCTTGTTGTTCGGCAGGTCGGGGGCGAAGCCGCCCTCGTCGCCCAGGCCGGTGCTCAGGCCGCGCTGCTTGAGCACGGACTTCAGCGAGTGGTACGTCTCCGCGCCCCAGCGCAGCGCCTCGCGGAAGGACGCCGCACCCACGGGAGCGATCATGAACTCCTGGATGGCGACGCCGGTGTCGGCGTGCGCGCCGCCGTTGACGATGTTCATCATCGGCACCGGGAGCAGGTGGGCGTTGGGCCCGCCCAGGTAGCGGAACAGCGGCAGGTCCGCCGCGGCCGCGGCGGCCTTGGCGACCGCGAGGGAGACGCCCAGGACGGCGTTGGCGCCCAGGCGGCCCTTGTTGGGGGTGCCGTCCAGGTCCAGCATCACCTGGTCGACGATCCGCTGCTCGTGGGCGTCGTGCCCCACGAGCGCCGGCCCGATCTCCTCGATGACGGCTTCGACGGCCTGCTCGACACCCTTGCCCAGGTAGCGGCCCTGGTCGCCGTCGCGGCGCTCGACGGCCTCGTGCGCACCGGTGGACGCGCCCGAGGGCACGGCCGCGCGGGCGAAGGTGCCGTCGTCGAGGAGCACCTCGACCTCGACGGTGGGGTTGCCCCGGGAGTCCAGGATCTCGCGAGCTCCGACGGCCTCGATGGTGGCCACGCGCACTCCTACTGCTCGGCTGGTGGACTGTTCGGTCGCGCCGAGCCTAGTGGGTGGCGCCGGGCTCACCCCGAGAGCGTCTGCCACCCCAACCGCCCCGCGCCCAGCAGCCCGGACAGGCGCGGCAGCTGCGAGGGCACCAGGCGCACGTCGGCCAGGTGCGGGTAGACGGCCAGCTCGGCGTAGGCGGCCCGCAGCGGCGCCATCAGCACCTCCCCGGAGGCGGCGACCCCGCCACCGACCACGACGTCGGTGAGGTCGAACAGCGCCGCCGCGGACAGGAACGCCGAGGCCAGCGCCCGGGTCCCGGCAGCGATCACCTCCACCGGCACGCGCTCGCCCGCGGCGGCGTCGGCGGTCAGCACCTTCGCGTCGACCGCCTCCCCGGTCCGCCAGCCGCGCGCCTGCGCCGCGCGCACCATCGCCGGGCCGGACGCGTAGGACTCCACCACCCCGAGGGCGCCGGAGCCGGGCAGCCGCTCGCCGTCCAGGACGACGCCGACGTGGCTGATGAACCCCGCGTTGCCGCTCTTGCCGGTGAGGGTGCGCCCGTCCAGGACGACCCCGCCGCCGATGCCGGTGGAGACCACGACGCCGAGCACCGAGGGCGCGCCGGCGGCGGCGCCGACCCACTGCTCCGCGGCGGCGAAGCACTGCCCGTCCTGCGCCAGCACGGCGCGCGCCGGGCGGCCCAGCGCGTGCCCGGCGCGGGCGGCGACGGCCGCGGTGAGGGGGAAGCCGCGCAGCGAGGGGATGTTCACCGGGTGCACCGTGCCGGTGGTGGTGTCGACCGGGCCGGCGGAACCGATGCCGACGACGTCGGCGACCTCCACGCCCTGCTCGCGCGCGTCGGCGAGCACGTCGTCCACGAGGCCCTCCAGCGCCGCCCCGACCGCAGCGGGGTCGGTGGCGTCGGTGGGGACCTCGCGCTCGGCCCGCACCGCGCCGGTGCTCGAGACCAGCCCGGCGGCGATCTTGGTGCCCCCGATGTCCAGGGCCAGCACGTGCGTCGTCGTCACGCCGCCGGAGCCTAGCGAGCCGGTTCAGCCCCGAGCAGGTCCTGCGGCGCTCTCGCGCTCGCGGGCGGCGCGCTCCAGCCGGCGGGTCGCCGTGCGCAGCGCCGCCTCGGGGTCCACGCCGGCCGCGTGCGCGACGCGCACCAGCTCCAGCAGCCGCTCCCCCACCGCCTCCTCGTCGACCGGGTCCTGCGCGCCGGTGGGCTCGGCCGGCTCGGCGAGGCCGGCGCGCTGCAGCCGGCCGAGGACCTTGTCGGCGCGGGCCAGCGCGGGCAGCTGCAGCGGGATGCCGTCCAGGACGGACTCGCGCTGCTTCTCGGTGGCCTTGATGGCGTCCCAGCGCGCCTGGAGGTCCTCCGCGGCCACCTCCCCGTCGAAGACGTGCGGGTGCCGGCGCACGAGCTTGGCGACGATCGCCTCGGCCACGTCGTCGACGTCGAAGCCCTCCGCGGGGTCCTCGGCGGCCACGCGGGCGTGGAAGACGACCTGCAGCAGCAGGTCGCCCAGCTCGTCGCGCAGCTCCTCGCGGGTGCCGTTCTCCACGGCGTCGACGACCTCGTAGCTCTCCTCGACGAGGTACCGCAGGAGGGACGCGTGGGTCTGCCGCGCGTCCCACGGGCAGCCACCCGGCGAGCGCAGGCGGTCCATGACGGCGACGAGGTCGAGCAGACGGGCACCGGGGACGTCGGTCACGACCTCCAAACTAGCCGCCGGACGGCTCCGGGCCGGACCGTGGACCCCGGCGGTGGGCGAGCAGGCCCTTCGCCGGAGGACTCGACCCCGCCGCCCGCCCAGCGCGCCCCTCGACGGCACGGGCGATCCGCCGACCGACCGAGTGGAGGGGCTCCTCGAACCACCGGTGCAGGCACGCCGAGGCCACCACGGCGAGGACGAACCCGACCAGCGTGGACAGCAGGGACCCCGGGAGCCCGTGCCCGACCCCGATCACCCGCTCGGCCACGTCCAGGGCGAGGGCGTTCGTCAGGTAGAGGCCGAAGGAGATGGTGCCCAGGAAGACCACCGGGCGCGCGTTCAGCCACCCGACGCCGGACCCCCGCCGCACGACCACACCGATCATCACCGGGGCCACGACCAGCCCGTAGACCACGTAGAGCGAGCCTCCCGGCGTCACCTCCCGCGTGCCGAACTGCAGGAGGAGCAGCAGCGCGGTCAGGGGGACCAGGTAGCGCGCTTCCCCGAGGCGCACCAGGTACCGGTAGCACCTCGCCTCGTGCAGGAGGAGAGCCGACAGACAGCCCGTCGCCAGGAGGCCGTAGGGGGCGATGGCCCGCAAGACCGGCGCGTCGAAGGCGCTCGCGACGGTGCACGCCACGACGACCGTCGCCAGGAGCAGCGACCTGCACCGGACGGAGCGCCGCCCGAGGAGGACGAAACCCACGAGCGGCCAGACCAGGTAGAACTTCTCCTCCACCCCCAGCGACCACGCGAAGGTGAACGGGGGGTGCGCCCCCGTCCCGGTGAAGTAGACGGCGTGCTCGGGAGTCCCGAGCAGGTACCAGGGCAGCTCCTCGGCGAACGATCGGGAGCGCTCGGCGTCGATGCCGATGACGAACACGATGAAGCAGTAGACGCCCAGGACCAGGTAGTAGAGCGGGTAGATCCTGAAGGCCCGCCGGACGTAGAACGCCGACAGGGAGACCCGGCCGGACCGCTCCGCCTCCCGCAGCGCCAGCGTGGTGATGAGGAACCCGCTCAGCACGAAGAAGATCGACACCCCGGTGTGGCCGTGGAAGGAGGGCCAGAAGTGCTCGTAGGCGGGGTGAGCCGTGATGACCAGCAGGATCGACACTGCGCGGAGGCCGTCGAGGGAGGGGATGCGGCGGAGCGCGAGGAAGTCGCCGTGACTCACCGCAGACCCCGCACGCACCGCACCCGGCTGGTGCCGCAGCGCCGCCCTCACCCGTGCAGCGGCTCGGGCTGCGGCGCGCGCCGACGCGTCTCTGGGGATCGGTGGGCGCACTCCCCACGGATCGGCGCGCGTGGCACGGTGCTTGAGGGCCGGGACGGGCGCGGCGGGTGCCGGCTACCGCGCGCCGGCCGCCGCGACCGCCGCCGGCTGGTCCTGCAGGACCGCGGCGACGAACTCGTGCACCCACGCGAGCATCTCCGCGTCGCGCAGCGGCTTGCCGCCGATGCGCGCGGTCATCGGGGCGGGCACCAGCGCCACCGACAGCGCCGGCTTGAGGATCGTGCCGGGGTAGAGCCGCTTCAGGCGCAGTTCGCGCGACTCGGGCAGGTCGATCGGGGCGAAGCGCACCTGCTTGCCCTGCAGCGACACCTCGCGCAGGCCGACGCGGCGGGCGGCGATGCGGAACTTCGCGACCTCCAGCAGGTTCAGCACCGGCTGCGGCGGGGTGCCGTAGCGGTCGGTGAGCTCGGCGTGCAGCTCCACGAGGTCCTGTTCGGAGTCGGCGGCGGCCAGGCGCCGGTACGCCTCCAGCCGCAGCCGCTCGCTGGGGACGTAGTCGTGCGGCAGGTGCGCGTCGATCGGCAGCTCGATCTTCACCTCGGTGGGCTCGGGCTCGGCGTCGTCGTTCTCCGCGCCCGGGACCTGCCGGCGCACGTCGGCGACCGCGTCGGCGACCATGCGCATGTAGAGGTCGAAACCCACCCCGGCGATGTGGCCGGACTGCTCCCCGCCGAGCATGTTCCCGGCGCCGCGGATCTCGAGGTCCTTCATCGCCACGGCCATGCCGGAGCCGAGGTCGGTGTGCTGGGCGATGGTGGCCAGGCGGTCGTGCGCGGTCTCGGTGAGCGGCTTCTCCGGCGGGAAGAGGAAGTAGGCGTAGGCCCGTTCCCGCCCGCGCCCGACGCGGCCGCGCAGCTGGTGCAGCTGCGACAGGCCCATCGCGTCGGCTCGCTCGACGATGAGGGTGTTGGCGTTGGAGATGTCCAGGCCGGTCTCGACGATCGTGGTGCAGACGAGGACGTCGAACTTCTTCTCCCAGAAGTCCACGACGACCTGCTCCAGGCGGTGCTCGCCCATCTGCCCGTGCGCGGTGGCGATCCGGGCCTCGGGGACGAGCTCCTTGAGCCGGGCCGCGGTCCGCTCGATGGACTGCACCCGGTTGTGGATGTAGAAGACCTGCCCCTCGCGCAGCAGCTCGCGGCGGATCGCGGCGGCGATCTGCTTGTCCTCCTGCCCGCCCACGTACGTCAGCACGGGGTGGCGCTCCTCCGGCGGGGTGGCCAGCGTGGACATCTCGCGGATGCCGGTGACCGCCATCTCCAGGGTGCGCGGGATGGGGGTGGCGCTCATCGCCAGGACGTCCACGTTGGTGCGCAGCGTCTTCAGCGACTCCTTGTGCTCGACGCCGAAGCGCTGCTCCTCGTCGACGACCACGAGGCCGAGGTCCTTGAACTTCACCTCCCCGCTGAGCAGGCGGTGGGTGCCGATGACGACGTCGACGGAGCCGTCGGCCAGCCCGGCGATCGTCTCCTTGGCCTCGGCGCCCGGCGTGAACCGCGACAGCGGCTTCACCGAGACCGGGAACTGCGCGTACCGCTCGGCGAACGTCTTGTAGTGCTGCTGCACGAGGAGCGTCGTCGGCACGAGCACGGCGACCTGCTTGCCGTCCTGCACGGCCTTGAACGCCGCGCGCAGCGCGATCTCCGTCTTGCCGTAGCCGACGTCGCCGCAGATGAGGCGGTCCATGGGGACCGGTTTCATCATGTCGCCCTTGACCTCGTCGATGCTGGCGAGCTGGTCGGGCGTCTCCACGTACGGGAAGGCGTCCTCCAGCTCCCGCTGCCACGGGGTGTCCTGGCCGAAGGCGTGGCCCTTGGTGGCCATGCGGGCGGAGTACAGCTTGATGAGGTCGCCGGCGATCTGCTTGACGGCCTTGCGCGCCTTGGACTTCGTCTTGGCCCAGTCCGAGCCGCCCATCTTCGACAGCGTCGGGGTCTCCCCGCCGGTGTAGCGGGTGATCTGGTCCAGGGTGTCGGTGGGCACGAACAGGCGGTCGCCGGGCTGGCCGCGCTTGCTGGAGGCGTACTCCAGCACCAGGTACTCGCGGGTGGCGCCCTGGATCGTGCGCTGCACCATCTCGACGAACTTCCCGATGCCGTGCTGCTCGTGCACGACGAAGTCGCCGGGCTGCAGGCTCAGCGGGTCCACCGCGTTGCGGCGGCGGCGCGGGGCCATGCGGCGCATGTCCTTGGTGGACTGCCCACCCACCCCGGTGATGTCGGCCTCGGTGACCAGCGCGACCTTCAGGGCCTCGGCGACGAAGCCGTGCTCCACGCTGGCGGTCGTCACGGCGACCACCGACTCCACCGGCGCCTCGACGAGGTCGTCGACGAGGCGGGCGGGCACGTCCTCGCCGGAGAGCACCTCGACCAGCCGCTTGGCCGGTCCGTGCCCCTCGGTGGTCACGACGATGCGCCAGCCGGCGCCGGCGAGCTCGCGCAGGTCGGCGAGCGCCTTCTCCGTCTCACCGCGGTAGCTGACGACGTCGCGCGCGCCGACGCGCAGGACGCGGGTGTCCTCGAGGTCGCGCAGGTCGTCGTCGGAGACCAGGGAGGTCACCGACCACCAGGGCCGCCCGGTGGCCTCCGCGTGGGCGCGCACCTGCGCCAGCGTCCAGAAGGAGGAGGCCCCCAGGTCCACGGGGGCCTGACCGCCGGCGGCGGCGTTCATCCACGCCGCGTCGAGGAACTCCGCCCCGGTGGCGACGAGGTCGTGGGCGCGGGCGCGGACCTTCTCCGGCTCGGCCAGCACCACGTGGGTGCCGGCGGGCAGGACGTCCAGCAGCGGTTCCATGCCGTCCACGAGGACGGGGGCGAGGGACTCCATGCCCTCCACCGCGATGCCCTCGGCGATCTTGGCGAGCACCTCGGCGGCCTCGGGGTGGGCCTGCACCAGCGCCGCGGCCCGCTGCCGCACGCCCTCGGTGAGCAGCAGCTCGCGGCACGGCGGCGCCCACACCCCGTCCGGCTCGACCTCCAGGCTGCGCTGGTCGGCCACGGAGAAGGAACGGACCTCGTCGACCTCGTCGCCGAAGAACTCCACGCGCAGCGGGTGCGGGCGGGTGGGCGGGAAGACGTCGAGGATGCCGCCGCGCACGGCGAACTCGCCGCGCCGCTCGACCATGTCCACGCGCGCGTACGCCGCGCCCACCAGGGCCTCGACGGTGGCGTCCAGGCCGACCTCGTCGCCGGCGCGCAGCCGCACGGGCTCCAGGTCCGCCAGGCCCTTGACCAGCGGCTGCAGCACCGCGCGCACGGGGGCGACGACGACGCGCACCTCGCCGGTGCTGGCGTCGCGGTCGGAGGGGTGCGCCAGGCGGCGCAGCACCGCCAGCCGCTGGGCGACGGTGTCGCTGCGCGGGGACAGCCGCTCGTGCGGCAGCGTCTCCCAGGCGGGGAACTCCGCGACGGCGTGCTGGGGCAGGTAGCAGCGCAGCCAGGTGGCCAGGTCCTCGCACTCGCGGCCGGTGGCGGTGACCACCAGCAGGGGGCGCTCGGCGGCCAGGGCCGCCAGCAGGGCGGGGCGCGCGCCGAGGGGCGCGACCACGTCGAGGGCCTGGCCCCCGCCCTCCCGCGCCGTCTGAACGGCCGCGCGGACGGCGGGTTCGGTGCGCAGGACGTCGAGCAGGCCGGTGAGGCTCACGAACACTCCGGGGATGTCGAGGGGAGGGCCCCAGCCTACGTCCGGCCCCCGACACCGACCGGCCCGAGCGGGCGGGGGCCGCCGAAGGCGCCCGGGTGCGCCCGCGACCTCGTTACTGTCTGGGGGTGTCCGGCTCCTCCCCCGCGGTCCCCGCCTCCCCCGCCCGCCGCCGGCTGCCGCGCCCCGTGCGGGTGCTGCTCGGCGCCGCCGTCCTGGTGCTGTTGGCCTGGGCCGTGGCCGTGGCCGTCAGCGGGGTGCAGGCGGCGCGCGCGCTGCAGCGGGTGGCCGGCGCGGTCCCCGCGCTGGAGCAGCAGGTGCGCGAGCAGCGCTTCGCCGAGGCGGCGGGCACGGCCCGCTCGGTGGCGGCCGACGCCGCCGGTGCCCACCGCGCGACGAGCCAGTGGCCCTACCGGGCCGCGGAGCACCTGCCCTGGGTGGGGGCGCAGCTGCGCGCGGCGTCGGGCGGCGCCGCGGCCGCCGCGGTGCTGACCGAACCGCTGCCCGGGGCGCTGGAGGTGGTGGGCGACGCCCTGGCCGAGGGGGTGGTCTCCTCCGAGCAGGCGGTGGACGTGGCGGCCGTGCAGGAGCTGGCACCGGTCGTCACCGGGTACCGCGACCGGGTGGCGGTGGCCCGCGCGGAGCTGGCGGCTGCTGACGACCCGGCGGTGCTCGGCGCGCTCTCGGGCCGGCTGGAGCCGGTGGCCCGGCAGCTCGACGAGTTGGCGGGCCCCCTGGGTACCGCCGCTGAGCTGGTGCCCCAGCTGCCGGCGATGCTGGGGTCCGAGGGCCGGCGCACCTACCTGGTGGCCTTCACCAACCCCGCCGAGGTGCGGCCGGTGCAAGGCATCGTCGGCGCGTACGCCTACGTGTCGGTGGACGGCGGGCGGATCTCGCTGGTGGAGACGGGGACCGACGAGGACGTGCGGGGAGCGCTGGCGGACACCTCGGTCAACGGCGTCGAGCACGAGCGGCTCTACGGGGCCGACCCCGACGCGGGCATCGTCCAGAACCTCACGGTCGGCGCGAACGCGGACGACGCGGCGCGGCTGGCCGCCAGCCTGTTCGTGGACGCGGGCGAGGCGGTGCCGGACGCGGTGGTCCTCGTGGACCCGGTGGGCCTGGCGCAGCTGCTGGGCCCCGAGCACCCGCCGCTGGACCTGGGCGTGTTCGGCAGCGTGCCGGTCGCCGACCTGCCGGCGGTGCTCATGGTGGATGCCTACGTGCGCTTCGACGGCGACAACGAGGGGCGCAAGGCATTCCTGTCGTCCGCCTCGGCGGCGGCGTTCGAAGCGGTGCTGACCGACGGGATGTCCACGGCCGCCCTGCGCGGGGCGCGCCAGGCGGCCGACAGCGGCCACCTGGCCGTGTGGAGCTCGCGCGAGGACGAGCAGTCCGCGCTGGTCTCGGCCGGGCTGGCGGGGGTGCTGGGCGCACCGCGCCCGGTGGCGCACGTGGGGCTGACGAACTCGGCACCCTCCAAGCTGGACTACTGGACCCAGCCGGTCCTGCGGCTGGAGCGCCCGTGCGTCAGCGGTTCGGCGGAGGCGGTGGTGACGCTCGAGCTGACGCTGACGAACACGGCACCCGAGGAGGTCCCGGACTACGTGCGCAACCAGGTCGCCACCACAGCACGCGGAGAGCGCACCGCCCGGGACGTGGTGTCCCTGTGGGTGCCCCCGACGGTCGGGCTGGACGAGGCGTCGGTGGACGGGCGGGCCGTGCCCACGGCCGTCGACTCCGAGCGCGGCTGGCGCCTGGTGCGGCTGACCACGGACCTCCCCCCGGGGGAGCCGGTGGTGGTCAGGTGGCGGCTGCGGGGGCCGGCCGACCAGCTGCCCGTGGAGGTGACGGGCCCGGCGACGGTCGCCACGCCCCAGCTCTCCACGGAGCCGTGCTCGGCACCGTCCTGATCCGTGACGAGGACTTCCGAGAGCCAGAACCGAACAGTTCGAACACAACACGTGACGCTCAGTAGCGACACCACGCCGATCGTGGCGATGCGCTGGACGCGGAGGTGACTGTGAGCCATCCTGGAGCCCGCTTCGCGATCACCACCGACCAACACCGACGGACACCGCGTCGCGGAGCCGAAGACATGGGGGGAATCAACGTGCACCGCACTCAGAACGTCGTCCGGCTCGTCGCAGGTGGGGGCCTGGCGATCGCTGCCCTGACGGGTACCGCCACGCTGGCGTCGGCCTCGACCGACTACGCGCCGTCCACGCCGACGCCGAGCGTCTCCACGCCGGTCCCCCCGGAGCCCTCGGCCCCGCCCCAGGGCGAGACGCCGAGCACCTCCCCCGCTGCGCCGGGGGCGACGGGCGACTCGGACACCCCAGCGCAGGCCGTCGAGTCCTCCGGCGACGAGCTCGCCTACACCGGGGCCGACGTGCTGCCCTGGGCCGCGGCGGGCGCGGTGCTCGTCCTCGGTGGCACCGCGATGGTCGTGGCCTCGAAGCGGAGCGCGAGCCGCCAACACTGAGCGTCGTGCCGGGCGACCGGCACTCCGACGTCACCGACGGTGGCGTGGATTCCGGGGGGACTCCACGCCACCGGCCTTGCCTGCGCACCGGCGGGAACTCACGGGCGCGTGACACCAGGCCGGAGCGCATCCAGCGCAGTCACTCCAGGGGGAACACATGACGGTCGTCACCAGCCGTCCACCGCGAGCTCGCAGTCGCCGTGGCCAGGGCGCGCCACGGCAGGACAGGCCGGTCACCGGTCCCGCGCACACGGACGTGGTCCTGGCGCACGACTACCTCACCCAGCGCGGTGGCGGTGAGCGCGTGGCGCTGGAACTGGCGCGTCAGTTCCCCGGAGCGCCGCTGCTGACCAGCGTCTACGACGAGGCCACCACCTTCCCGGAGTTCGCCGGCCGCGACGTGCGGCCCAGCGTCCTCAACCGCTGGAAGGTCTTCCGGCGCGACCCTCGTCGGGCCTTCGCCCTGCTGGCCCCCGTCGTGAGCCGCATGGTGGTGCCGGAGGGTGTTCTGGTGGCCAGCTCCTCCGGCTGGGCGCACGGCCTGCGCGCGCACGGACCGAAGATCGTCTACTGCCACAACCCGGCTCGCTGGCTGTACCAGCCGGACGACTACTTCCGCGCCCTGCCCAGGGTCGTGCGCCGCCCCTTGTCCGCCGCTCTGGCACCCCTGCGGCACTGGGACCGCCGGGCGGCACACACGGTGGACGTCTACCTGGCCAACTCCACGTCCGTGGCTCGGCGCATCGAAGCGGCGTACGGGGTACGCGCACGAGTGCTGCACCCGCCCGCCGGGCTCGACCCCGCTGGTCCCCGTGAGGCGGTGCCCGGTGTCGAGCCGGGCTTCCTGCTGACCGTGGGGCGTCGGCGCGGCTACAAGAACACGTCCCTGGTGTGCGAGGCGGTCGAGCAGGTGCCCGGGGCTCGCCTCGTCGCGGTGGGCGGCCTGCCCGACGGGCGCACCTGGAGCGATCGACTGCTCGGCGTGCGCGACATCAGCGACGCGCAGCTGCGCTGGCTGTACGCCAACTGCTCCGCCGTGGTGGCGATGAGTCGTGAGGACTTCGGCCTGTCCCCGGTGGAGGGCTTCGCCTTCGGCAAGCCGAGCGTGGTGCTGCGCGCGGGCGGCTACCTCGACAGCGGCCTGGAGGGCGTGGCGACCCTCTTCGTGGACGAGGAGACCGCCTCGTCGCTGGCGGCGGTCCTGCGCGACTTCGACCCCGCTGAGTTCGACCCCGAGAAGGTGCGCAAGCACGGTGAACGCTTCTCCCCCGCCGCTTTCGGTCGTGGTCTGCGCGCTGTCGTCGCCGAGGTGCTGAGCGAGGCACCGAGGACATGAGCACGTCCGACGTGTCGCCGCACTCACGTGGCGACCGAGACGCGGTCGGTGCCGCCCCGCTGCGCGTGGTGTACCTGGATCACTGCGCTCTGCTCTCAGGTGGCGAGATCGCCTTGCTGCGGACGCTGGACTCCTTGACGCACGTGGATCGCACCGTGTGGTTGGCCGAGGACGGTCCACTGGTCGAGCCGTTGCGCGCCACGGGGGCCCGGGTCGAAGTGATCCCCATGGACGCCACCGCGCGGACCGTGGCCCGTACCGGAGCGGGGCGAGTGCCAGTGGCCGGCGTGGTCGCGGCAGCGCGGTACACGCTGACCTTGGCACGGCGCCTGCGCCAGGAAGCTCCCGACCTCGTCCACACCAACTCGCTGAAGGCGGCGATCTACGGCGGGCTCGCGGGGCGACTAGCGGGCGTCCCCGTCGTCTGGCACGCTCGCGACCGCATCGCCGACGACTACATGCCCGCGCGCACCGCAGCGGTGGTCCGGCGCTTGGCGAGCCGACTACCCCGAGCGGTCATCGCCAACTCACGAGCGACTCTCGACACGCTCGCGTTGCCCCCCGGTGCACTGGCCACCGTCGTTCCAGATCCTTACCACGCCCGGCGAGCGCCCCGCCCGGCGCAGCCTTCAGCCCCGCTGCGCATCTCGATGGTCGGGCGTCTCGCCCCGTGGAAGGGGCAAGACATCTTCCTCCGCGCCTTCGCCGAGGCACTGGCCGGCAGCGAGCACCGCGCGATCATCGTCGGCTCAGCGATGTTCGGTGAGGACGACTACGCCGCTGAGCTGCGCGGGTTGGCCGGGGACCTGGGCATCGCAGGGCAAGTCGACTTCACCGGCTTCTCCGAGGACGTGGAAGCCGTCCTGGCCGAGTCCGACGTGCTGGTGCACGCCTCCACGGTCCCCGAGCCCTTCGGGCAGGTCGTCGTCGAAGGGCTGGCTGCCGGCCTGACGGTGATCGCCGCCGACGCCGGAGGCCCGGCAGAGATCATCACCGACGGCGAGAACGGTCTCCTCTTCCCCCCGGGCGACAGCAGGGCCCTGGCCGACCGGCTGCGGCGAGCGACCGAGGACTACGATCTGCGACGGCGCTTGGGGGAAGCCGGTGTCCGAGCGGCAGCTCACTACTCCCCTGACAGGCTCGCCGAGCGGTTCACCGACGTCTATCGCCGCACGCTCTCAGCGCGTCGCCGCTTAGCTGCCCGAGGCTCCCAGCCAGCCTGAACGCCCAGCGCGCGGGCTTCAGGCCACCCAGACGCGACCGCCGCAACCACCAGGTGTCGGCACGAGAGCCGCTGCACTTGAGGCCTCACGCTCTGAACGAGGGATGATCTCACCCGCCTGGAGCAATCTGGGTGCGGATTCGCGTAACACCTGTCAAGCTCCAGCGCCATCGGGACGAAGCGTTGAGTGTTGCTAACACTCGACGCAAGGACCTCTCCGATGACGTTCCGACTGTCCCGCAAGTTCATTGCCGCGCAGCTCCCTGTCGCCATCGCCGCGGCTCTCACCTGCGCCACTGTCACTGCACCTTCCGCGCAGGCCGCTTCCCTGCCGGCCGTTCCCGCTCAGATGGCCGACTCGTTCGTCGACTCGATCGGTGTCGCCACTCACCTCACTTACACCGGCACCCCGTACATGAACTACCCCCTGGTCAAGCAGCGCCTGCAGGAGTCCGGCATTCGCCACCTGCGCGACGGCTGGGGCACCGGCTCCAAGTACGCCTCGGACTTCGTCGAGAAGGAACTCTCGCCGATGGGCGTCGGCATCACCATGGTCCAGGACCCGCGCCAGAACGCCACCCCGGCGCAGCTGAAGGACATGGTCAAGACCCAGCTGCCCACCGCGATCGATGCAGTCGAAGGCCTGAACGAGTGGGACCTGCGGGGCGGCAACTGGGCTGTCGACGCACGAAACTGGACGATCCAGGTCGCTGAGGCGTACCGCGGCGATCCGGCCACCAAGAACATCCCCATCGTGGCCCCCTCGCTCGCCGACACCAACGCCACGTCGAAGTACCAGGCCCTCGGAGACATCTCGGCCTACGTCGACTACGGCAACACCCACGACTACCCCGGCAACCAGTACCACATGAACGACAGCATCATCGACACCGTCCTGCGCAACAACAGCGTCACCGCCAAGGGCAAGAAGGTGTACGCCACCGAGACCGGCTTCTCGACAGGGACCACCTCGGCTCCGTACCGGACCATGCCCGCGGCGCAGGTCGCCCAGGCTCTGCCCAACCTGTACTTGGACCACTTCCGACGCGGGGTGGCGCGCACCTTCTCCTACGAGCTGTTCGACCAGCACGCCGACAACGCCTTCGAGTCCAAGTTCGGCCTGCTGAACAACGACGGCAGCCCGAAGGCCTCGTTCAACGCGATGTCGAACCTCATCAACCTGCTCAACGACAAGGGCAGCGCCTTCTCCACGAAGCCGCTGAACTACGAGCTCCAGGGCACCAACGCCAAGACCCGCACGCTGCTGCTGCAGAAGCGCGACGGTTCGTACTGGTTGGCCGTGTGGCAGCAGGACCGGTTGTTCGACGGGAACCAGGTGGTCAACCCGGCAGACGTCCCGGTGACGTTGAAGCTGGGGTCGCCGGTGTCGTCCGTGAAGCTGTACGACCCCGTCAAGAACCGCTCCTCGTTCGGCGGAAGTTCCAACACCGACACCGTGAAGTTCTCCTCCACGGAGAGTGTGACACTCGTGGAACTGCGTGGCACTGGCTCCAGCACCACTCCGACGCAGCCGACTCCGACTCCGACTCCGAGCACCCCTACGACTACCGCCCCTCCCGCCACCCCTTCACCGTCCACGTCGACCAGCGGCAGCGTCCGCCCGGTCTCGGGCCTGCCCCTGACCCAGGTCGCCAACGCCTGGGGTCCGGCCGAGCTGAACAAGAGCAACGGTGAGGGCGCACGGGGAGACGGGAAGACCATCACCGTGGGCGGCAAGACCTACACCAGCGGTCTGGGCGTGCACGCCGGTTCCGAGGTCCGCTTCACCAACGACGGCGCCACCACGTTCACCGCAGTCGTCGGCTTGGACGCCGAGGTGAACGGCAAGGGGTCGGTGACCTTCCAGGTCTTCGGTGACGGCACGAAGCTGTACGACTCCGGCAAGATCACCGGAACCACCACCAAGAACGTCTCCGCGAACATCACCGGCAAGAAGGAGATCCGCCTGGTGGTCACCGATGGTGGCGACGGCAACGCCTTCGACCACGCCGACTGGGCCGACGCGAAGATCTCCACGGGTGCTTCCACTCCAGCTCCTGCCGTCACCCGGAACGTCCGCCCGGTCTCGGGCCTGCCCCTGACCCAGGTCGCCAACGCCTGGGGTCCGGCCGAGCTGAACAAGAGCAACGGTGAGGGCGCACGGGGAGACGGGAAGACCATCACCGTGGGCGGCAAGACCTACACCAGCGGTCTGGGCGTGCACGCCGGTTCCGAGGTCCGCTTCACCAACGACGGCGCCACCACGTTCACCGCAGTCGTCGGCTTGGACGCCGAGGTGAACGGCAAGGGGTCGGTGACCTTCCAGGTCTTCGGTGACGGCACGAAGCTGTACGACTCCGGCAAGATCACCGGAACCACCACCAAGAACGTCTCCGCGAACATCACCGGCAAGAAGGAGATCCGCCTGGTGGTCACCGATGGTGGCGACGGCAACGCCTTCGACCACGCCGACTGGGCCGACGCGAAGATCTCCTGAGGAGCGACCCCGGGACGCCGAAGGAGTGCTCGAGGGCGGTACCCGCTGACTGCGGGTGCCGCCCTTGCGGCGTACCGAACACTCTTCGCCCGGCTCAGCCGAGCGTCTCGAGACCGCCCTTCCAGGGCAGGCGTCCGCGAGCGAGCAACCGGGCGCCCTGCTCAGCCCCCACCAGCAGGTCCCGGCCGTACTTGGGTGCTCGCACCCCCGCGACGGCGACCACCGCGGCCACGCAGCGGGCCTTCTCCTCGACGGGGATGTCCGCCTCAGCGGCGGCCAGGAGGTACTGGATCGCCAGGTCCCACTCCGGGAAGACGATGCGACCCTCACGGGCCGGGTTCCAGAACTCCGACGGCGGCCAGGGTCCCACGCCGATCCACCGGCTCAACTTCGATCCCGGACGAGTGCGCCGGGCACCGTTCCGCTGGCTGCGCCCATCGTGGTCGCGGTTGAAGAACAGCACCTCCGGGATGCGCAACATGGGACCCTGGAGCGCGAGTCGGACCAGCAGCACCCGGTCGCCGTACGCGTGGTTGCTCATCGCACCGGCTCGACGTAGAGCCTCCGAGCGGATGAGGCCGTACTGCTCGTGCCCCGCGTGGTGCTTGATGGGTGCCATGACGACACGGCGGAACCTCTGGCTCGCACTCGAACCGGACAGGTCGATCATGAAGTCGTCATTGCGCACGCGCTCGCCCTGCGCGTTGAGCACTGCCGCCTCGCTGTAGCAGACCACGGCTGCGGGGTGCTCCTCGAGCACCTTCAGCGCCTTGCCCACGAACGTCGGGTGGCTGATGTCGTCGGACGCGGCCCACTTGAAGAACTCGCTGCGGCACAGGCTGAAGGTGCGGGAGAAGCTGTCCGCGACACCGACGTGCTCCTCGTGGTGCACGTAGCGCACACGCGGGTCCCGCCGGGCGAAGCCCTGGCAGATCTCCGCTGTGCCGTCCGTGGACGCGTTGTCGGAGATCACGACCTCGAGGTCCTCGAAGTCCTGCGAGAGCGCGCTCTCGATCGTCGCGGCGACGTACTTCGCGCCGTTGTAGACAGGAATCCCGATGCACACCTTCGGGACGAAACCCACGACACCCCCCCCTTGCACAGACCGAACCGGCGCCGTGCTGCAGCACCTACACTGGACGGTAGCCGACGGCGACCCCTCGCGGGTCGGGGATCTCCTGAGACTGGTCCAGACGGTACCCCTCGTGACGGTCAGCAAAGCCAGCAGTACGCAGCGCTGCTCGACCACACCCGCATTGGAGGCCATTTTGACACCCGAAGGTCCCCCGAGCACCAGCACCTCGACCACTCGGGCGGGCACCGAGTCGAAGGGCGACACCTCGGGCAGCCCCCGACGGTTGCTGACCATCGGCGCTGCCGTGGTGGCCACCGTGCTCGTGGTCGTCGGCGTGGTGGTGGCCACGCGGCCGGACCCGGAGCCCGTGGCCATCCCCGACCCCGGCGACGTGCGCGCGACGGACTCCTTCGTCGACTCCATGGGTGTGGCCGTGCAGCTGTACCAGCAGAGCAGCCGGTACGAGCTGCTCGCGCGGACCCTCGGCGACCTGGGCGTGCGGCACATCCGCACCGGCGGCCAGGGCGAGCTCTTCTTCCGGCACGTCAACGAGCTGCACGACGAGCACGGCATCAAGACCCTGCTGGTGATGGACCCTCGGGAAGGCTACGCGGGGGACGAGGTCGTGACCGAGGGCCTGCTTCCGGTGCTCGGTGCCGCGGAGGGCGTCGAGGGGCCCAACGAGTGGGACATCAACGAGGACCTGGAGTACGAGGGGCAGCCCTGGCCGGAAGGCGTGGTGACCTTCGCCAACGAGATGCACGACTCGATCAAGGGGTACGAGGACGACGACCAGGAGGTGCAGTCCGCGGTGCGCTCACTCACCGTGGTCAGCCCCTCGGTCGCGGACCCCGACAGCGTCGACGAGATCCTCGACGTGCGCTGCGACGTCGCCGCCATGCACAGCTACCCCGGCGGGCGACTGCCTGACGAGGACCTGACGACGAAGTGGATACCGGCCGCCCTGCGGCTGTGCGACGGCAAGGGCGTGGTCTCCACGGAGAGCGGGTACTGCAACACCCTCTCGCCCGAGGGATGCACCAACCAAGGAGGTGTCTCGGAGCGTGCCAGCGCGAAGTACGCGGTGCGGCACTACTTCGAGTACTTCCGCGCCGGCGTCGAGCGCGACTACCTGTACAACCTCTCGACCGACGACTGGGACCTCTTCCTGGATTCCGACGGCGATCGGAAGCCGGCCTTCTACGCCGTGCGCGACACCATCGACCTGCTCGCCGATCCCGGCGCCACGTACCACCCCACCCGCTTCGACCTCACGGTGTCAGCCACCGACGAGGCCGGGGGGCTCGTCGACGACGTGCACCACGTGGTGCTCCAGAAGCGGGACGGCAGCTACTGGGTCGCCGTGTGGGCGAACACGCTGTCCTACCCGGCGGGTGAGGAGTGCTGCGACATCGAGACGTCCCGCCAGGTGACCATCGACCTCCCGCGCTCCATGACCTCGACGGTCTACGAGCCCACCTTCTCCGGCACGTCCCCCGTGGCGGAGTACGCAGCCAGCTCCGAGCTGCGGCTGACCGTGCCCGACCACGTCCTGCTGGTGCGCCTGGACGAGGCACCCACCTCCTCGAGCGAGTCCTCGCCCCCCTCGCAGGACTGAGGGGCGTCGCGACGTGACGCAGCAGTCGTGAGGATCGCGTGCGGATCCCCCGGGCAGCTCAACGAGATCGTCCACTGACACCGCCCGAGGTGGCCGGGGCCGCCTAGACTCCCCGGGACGGCTGCGCCGGAGCCGTCCCGGCCGCCGGTGAGCGTCGCCCGCGGACACCGCGGAGCAGCACCTGACCGAGACGACGGGGACGGACGTCCCGCGCAGGCGGGCCGTCGGGTCCGCCGGGCCTGCCAGGGTCCGAGAGAGGATGGGGGAACCGGTTGAGCACGAGCGTGGCCACATCGACCCGCCGTGCAGGGGCGTCCCGGGCACCACGTCGGCCCAGGTGGCCGTTGCCCTCGACGCTGATCCCTGTCGCAGCGGCTGGTGCCACGGCCGCGGTGGTCGCCGCCCTCGCCGTCGGACCCTGGCGGTTGCTGCTACCGGTCCTCGTGATCATCCTCGCCACCGTCCTGCGCCCGCGGCCGTCCACAGCCGTCCTCCTGGCCCTCACCGCACTCCCCACGACCGCGCTGCTCCGCAGGGTCACCGCGGGGGAGAGCGGCTACGTGCCGAGCGATCCGCTCGCGATGCTCGTCGTGCTGGCCGCCCTGCCTGCGTTCGTGCTCCTGCGCGGACGAGCCCAGCCAGCACCGGGGTCGGGCTGGCTGGCCGGCTACCTGGGCTGGTTGTTCGTCACCGCAGGCGTCGCGTCGTCCGGCTCGATCGCCACGCGCATCACGGGCCTGCTGCTCGTCGCGGTGCCGTGCGGCATCGGTTACGTGATCGCCCGCGGGTGGGCCGGGTCCGCCGACGCGACAGCGTTGCGCAGCTTCCTCGTGCTGCTGCTGCCCGTCTCGGCTTACGGCGTGGCGCAGTTCTTCCTCGCCCCCCGCTGGGACATGGCGTGGTTGGACAGCGTCAAGGAGACGCTGAACAGCGTCGGACAGCCTGAAGCCCGTGCGTTCCGGGTGTGGGGAACCATGGAGGCGCCTCTCAGCTTCGCGCTCTACCTGGGGCTGGGCCTCCTGGCCATCATGTGCTGGATGGTCGCACGGCGCGGTTCGGGCCACTCGGCCCTGCGCACGGTCTTCTCGACCGCGGTGGTCGCCCTGGCGTTGACCGCCCTCATCCTGACCAGCGTGCGCAGCGTTCTATTCGTGCTGCCCGTGCTGCTGCTCCTGCTGGCGATGCTGGGGCTGCTGCCGGTCGGGCGCGTGCAGGCTGTCCTGTTCGCCGCTCTCATCGCGGCCGCGATGTACGCAGGAGTCAACGTCCTCGGCCTGGCCGCCACCGGGTCCACGGGCAGTCGCTACGACATCTCCTCGCTGGCCCAGGACCAATCGGTGCAGGACCGTCTGCTCCTGCTGCCCCGGTTCCTCGAAGCCGCGAGCAACCCGGTGGGTACCGGTCCCGGCACCGCGGGGGTGGCCGCATCCCTGACGGACGGCGGCACGTCCAACGGCATCGACAACGGGTACCTGTCCCTGTTGCAGGAGGGCGGCGTGATCCGCCTGGTCCTCTTCTGCGTGGTGGTCGGGACCGCGTTCATCGCGGCGGTCCGCAGCGCGCGGCGCCGACCCCGCGACCCGGCTGCTCTGTTCACCGTCATGGTGCTCGCCTACTACATCGCCCTGGAGGGTTCCTCCGACGTCTCCAGCGGCGTCGGCTCCCTCGTCCTGTGGATCTGCGTGGGCTCGGCCTTCGGACGGGCGGGTGCAGACGCCCTGGAGAGCCCGCCGACGCGGAGTCCGGACACGGTCTCCACCGCAGCGACCCTCGCCGCGAGCCCCGCGCACCGGCGGTCCGAGCCCGCTCCGGCCCTGTCGGCGCACCCCGCCACCGCACCCGCCGATGCCTCGCTCGTCCCGTCGGCACCAGGAGGCACCCCCGCCTCGAACGCCGACGCGCAGCCGACCGACGCCCAGTCGCCCTCCTCCCAGGGACCGACGCACGTGCAGGCGGACCTCCCCGCCACCGCGGCTGCCGCATCCGCCGTTCCCACCCCCCCTCCTGTCGACGACGCAGCTCCGGACGACCACCGCGCCGGTGAACGACCGGGCAAGGGCCGCGCTCGCGGTTCGGTGCGCTCGGTGGCTCACGTGGTCCTCGCCGGCGGCGTCCTGCCCCTGGTGTCGTTGGCCACCGGTCCCCTGCTGGCCCGCACCCTCGGCCTCGAGGGTCGCGGACACATGTCCGCCGTGCTGGCTCCGGTGGCCCTGATCCCCTACATGCTGTCCGTCGGCCTCGGCGACGGTGCTTCCTACCTGGTCGCCCGGCGAGGTAGGCACCCCGCCGACGTCGCACTGGTGATGGGAGCGCTCGGTGCCCTCACCGGGGCGGTCGGTGCACTGGTCCTGTGGCTGCTCGCGCCCGTCCTCCTGGCCGATTACCCCGAAGGCATCGGCCTGTTGAGAGCACTGGGCCTCACGCTCGTGCCGGCCATGGCGCTGGCGAACGTGCAGGCCACGCGCACCGGCGAAGGGCGCTACGACCTGCTGGCGCGCGAACGGTGGTTCGCCGGGTTGTCCCGCTTGATCGCGCTCGGTGGCCTGGCCCTCGCAGGTTCGCTGACGGTGGTCTCAGGGGCGTGGGCTCAGGTCCTCCTCCTGGTGACGGCCCAGTGCGTGGCCCTGACCGGCCTTCGTCGGCCCCGTACGCGCTGGCGAGAGGTCAAGGAGATCGCCCGCGAGGGCACGCGCTTCGGGTCCCGGGCCTGGGGCGGGGAGCTGGCCGTCTTCGTCATCCTGCGGCTGGACCAGACCGTGATGCTCCCCCTGGCGGGTGCCGGGCAACTGGGGCTGTACGTGGTCGCGGTATCGCTGGCGGAAGTGCCCACGATGCTCCTGGGCGACTTGCGGCGCCTGCTGCTGTCCGAGGTCGCCGTTCACCGCGATGCCGCCCTGGCGGCGCGCGCCTGCCGGCTCTCCGTCGTGGCGGTGGGCCTACCCGTCCTGTGCGGCATGGCCCTCACTCCGCTGGTCATCCCCCTCCTGTTCGGCAGCGACTTCTCGGGTGCCGTGCCGATGGCCGTCGTCCTGCTGGGAGGGTCCGTCTTCTCCGGCCTCAACCTCTTCCTCGGCGGCTCCATCAGTGCGCTGGGGAGCCCCGGGACCCAGTCCCGGGCGCAGCTGGCGAGCCTCGTGGTCGCCGTCCTGGGCATCGGGCTCATCGTCCCGTTCGGGGGCTTGGGTGCCGCCGTGGCGAGCTTGCTGGCGTACCTGGCCGGAACCATCGTCATGGTCGCCGTCTTCCGTCGTTTGACGGCCCTGCCGGTCCGCGCCGTGGTGGTCCCCCGGCGAGAGGACGTGGTCTTCCTCCTCACCACCGTGACGGGCCGGTTCCGGAGGTCTTCGTGACAGTCCCAGCGACCCGCGCCCCCGGCGGTGAACCATCTCGACCGCACAGCAAAGTCAACGAGCAGGAGAGTGTTAGGACCGTGGGAACGACGATGCTTCAGGCCGTGCGCCGCAGGTGGTGGATGGTTCTCCTGTGTGCGCTGGTCGGCTTGGCAGCCGGGGCCGGGGCCGCCACCGTGCTGCCGCGCACGTACGCCTCCACCACACTGATCTACGTCTCGTTGGGGCCGGACGCGACGGCGGGCGACGTCCTGAACTCCTCGACCTTCGTCGAGCAGCGTGCGCAGACGTACGCGGAGCTGGCACAGGGTGAGGCCTTCGAGCGAGCCGTCAGCGACGTCACGGGGGCCGGGTCCCCTCCGGAGCTGTCCGCGCAGATCCGGGACAACACGGTGCTGCTGGCCATCACGGCGGAGGCGGCCACGGCCCCGCTCGCCCGGCAGGGGGCCGATGCGGCCGCCACCCTCCTCATCCAGCGCGCTGCCCAGCTCGAGGCACGCGGCAACGGCACGGCGTCGCTGCAGCTGCGCGTCGTCGAGGAAGCGAACCTGCCGGAGGTCGCGGGTTTCCCGACTCCTCCCGTACTGCTGGTGCTCGGTGTCCTCGTCGGTGTGGCAGTGGGCACCGTCGCTTCAGTGGCTTCCTCTCGCATGAACACCCGCCTGCGCCGCCGCTCGGACCTGGTGGCCAGCGCCGCTGCAGAACGTGCCACCTGGCTCACGCCGGCGCACGGGGAGAAGGGCGGCGACGAGCTCTCCTCCGCCCTCCTCGCGATCCACCGGCAACTGGTGACGGCCAGCGGGTCCCACGACCAGGTGGTCGTCGTCGCCGGCTGCACCGCCGATGACACCTCGACCGCGCGCGTGATCGCGGACCGCACCGCGGCGACCCTGGCACGTGCCGGCACGTCCGTCGCACTGGTGCTGCTCGACGACTCCCCGCGGAACCGTCCCGGGCTGAGCGACCTCATCGAAAGGGCCACGACGCCAGGCGCTGCTGCTGCACCCCGTGCGGATGCGGTGCGCGTACTGGGATCGGGGACGAAGCCGCTGCGCGTCTGGAGCGCGACGAACGTGGAAGTGGAGGCCACCTTGCGGACGCTGCTCAACGAGGTGGACGCGATCGTCATCGTCGCTCCGCCGCTGATCAGCTCTCACCCCTTCCCCGCGACGGCGTACATCCGGTCGGCGGACGCACTGATGCTCGTGGGTACCCAGGGTCGCTCCTCGCGTCACGAGGTCGAGTCAGCTGTCGAGCTGGCCGACCGCTGGGGTCTGCGCTCGGTGCACGCCGTACTGGCTGCGCCTCCCTCCCCGCGCCACGAGCTCACGGGTGACGCCCCTCGGGAACGTCGCACCGTCGCCGCCCGCTGAAGAACGACGCACGCGGGGGGCCCGATCCAGTGGATCAGGCCCCCCGCGTGCGTTCAGCGGTGAACTCGCGTTCCAGGCGCTGCGTCAGCGCTTGCCGGCGAGGACCTCGCGGTACAAGGCGATGACATCGCAGGCGAACCGGCGGATGCTGAGGTCCTCCAGGCCTTCCACCGCGCGCCGTTCGAGCTCCTCGCGCAGCGGCTGGTCCAGCAGCATCCGCCGGATGTTCGCCGCCAAGGCGGGTACGTCACCGGGGGGTGAGAGCAACCCGGATACGCCGTCCTCGACCAGGGTGGGGATTCCGCCAGCGGTGGTGGCGACGGGGGCCAGGCCCTCGTTGCGCGCCTCCGCCAGCACGAGTGCCGCCACCTCGCGGCGGCTCGCCAGCACGAAGACGTCCGCGGCGCGGAGCCACGGCGCCGGACGGGGCTGAAAGCCGACAACGTGCACGCGGTCGGCATACGGCTTGGCAGCGCTGCTCCGCTCCAGGCGCTCACGATCGGGACCGTTGCCGACGAAGTAGATGTGCGCCTCCGGGGAGTCCGGCAGGACTTCACCGAAAGCGTCCAGCAGGTCGAAGATGCCCTTGTGCTCGTACATCCCGCAGACCGTGACGATCGCAGGGTGTGACACTTCGGGGAGCTCATCCACTGCCATCCGTGAGCGAGCACCGCCGAGGATGCCCTGACGGATGACGTCCAGACGCCGCTGCCTGCCTGGGACCAACGAAGCGAGTCGCGCAGAGTCGTGGAAGGCGATGACGCGGTCGGCGAGGGCCATCGCCGCAACCCCCCGCTTCTCCTCGAGGTGCAGGGTCGCCACGAGCGCGTAGGGACGAGGCCAGCGGGCTCCCGCCAGTACCGCACCGGTGAGGTTGTGCACGTGCACGACGTCGGGACCCAACCTGCGCACCAGCCGAAGCAGAGCGGCCGAAGCGCGTGCGATGGATGCGGGAGCACGTTCCTGGTCGATGGTGTGGTGGACGACACCCTCGGCCTCCAGCACGGCCACCTGCGCACCCCCGGCGCTGGCGACGTGGACGTCGTGGCCCAGCTCGCGCTGCGCACACGCCAGGTCGACGGTGGAGTTGTTGATTCCGTTGCCGAGGTCGACGACGTCGTTGAGCAGGTGCAGGATCCGCAACGGCCGATCCATCGCCTCACGAGGTTCAACCGCCGGCGAGGACGGGGCTTGGCTCACTGATCACGCTCCAGGTGGGGTCGGCGTCGGCCGTTCAGGCTCCACGTCGCGGGAGACTCTACCGTCTCGTGATTGTTGACGGGCTTGCACTCACACGCGCGAACGACGTGAACACCAGGGCGGGAAGGGCGCGCGTCGACTGCTCCCCGCGGAGCGCACTCACCCAGGAGGGGTTCACGTGTGCCGGAGCGGGTGGGGAGCAGCGGCCCGCGACCCCTCGTGGCCGGGGGTGTCGCTGGGAAACCCTTCCGCACCTCGTCCCCACCGTCCCACCACTGCTCGATCCTCGGAGGAGTCCCGCGCCGGGAACTCAGCGCGCTCCCCGCTGCGTTCCGCACACGTGCTCGGTCGAGCAGGTCACCCCCACCGCAGCCCCGTCGCCCAGGGGTCCACGAAGGTCCGACCCGCCGTCCGGTGACGCGTCCGGCGACCTCGTGGACAGGGGCGGATCAGCGCACCGCGTGGAAGCGCTGTTGTGCCGCTTCCAGACCCTGCAGCACCAGCCACTCGACGGCGTCGGCGGCGTCCATCACCAGGAACGGCAGCTCCTTGCGCTCCGCGGAGGAGAACTCCTTCAACACGAAGTCGGCCGGGTCCTGCCGGCCCGGCGGGCGACCGATCCCGACCCGCACCCGGGCGTAGTCCTTGCCCTGCAACGACTGCGAGATCGAGCGCAGGCCGTTGTGGCCGCCCTCTCCCCCGCCGCGCTTGAGCCGCACGGCCCCGAAGGGGACGTCGAGCTCGTCGTGCACGACGACGATCCGGTCCAGCCCGACGTCGTAGTACTTGGCCAGACCCGCCACGGGGCCGCCCGAGACGTTCATGTACGAGGTCGGGGCGGCCAGCACCGCCCGAGGGCCGGGGACACCACCCGGACCGGTGCCCAGGCGCACCTCGGCGACCCGGGCACCGGAACGGTGGCGCTTGAACGTGGCCGACGCGCGGCTCGCCAGTTCGGCGAGCACGGCCTGCCCGACGTTGTGCCGGGTCCGCTCGTACTCGCTGCCGGGGTTGCCCAGCCCGACGACGAGCCACGCGTCACTCACTCAGGTCTCCCGTCGCGCGGAGCGCAGCCTCAGGCCGCGCCGCCCTGGTCGTCGGAGTGGCTCTCCTCGCGCACGATGCCGGCCTCGGCCTCGAGGCCCTCCAGCTCGGCCTCGGCCTGCGCGGCGCTGGCAGCGCCCTGGACGACGACGACGAGCTGAGCCGGGTCGCCGGCGAGGGTGGTGCCCTCGGGCAGCGGCACGTCGCCGGCGGCGATCTGGCTGCCGGCCTCCAGGCCCTCGACGGAGACCTCGAAGGACTCGGGCAGGTGGGTCGCCTCGGCCTCGACCGACAGCGTCGTCAGCTCCTGGTTGACGATCGTGTTCCCGGCGGCCTCACCGGTCAGGACCAGGGTGACGTCGACGGTGACCTTCTCGCCGCGGCGCACGGTGATGAGGTCGACGTGCTCGATGAAACCCTTGATCGGGTCGCGCTGGACGTCCTTGGGGAGCGTCAGGTGGCGCTCGCCCTCCAGGTCGATCTCGAGCAGGGCGTTCGACTGGCGCAGCGCGATCATCGTGGCGTGACCCGGCAGGGTCACGTGCACCGGCGCCTCGCCGTGGCCGTACACGACCGCGGGGATCTTGTCAGCGCGACGGATGCGGCGGGCGGCGCCCTTGCCGAACTCGGTGCGCTTCTCGGCGGACAGCTTGGTCTCGGCCACGGGGTTCTCCTCGGGAGGTCGGGGTTCTCTTGCTGACACACCTCGGGAGGGCGCGGCGCACCGCCCACCGCGTCGATCACGGAGGGCGGGTCTCACGACCCGCGCCGTCCCTCGCCGAGGCAACCGGGCCCCAGTCTAGCTGGGCCCGGCGCCCGGCCCGACCGTGCGCGGGGTCACCGGCGGGGACCCCGCCGCCCGTCAGCTGTGGCCGTCGAAGAGGCTGGTGACCGAGCCGTCGTCGAACACCTCGCGGATGGCGCGCGCCAGCAGCGGGGCGATCGACAGGACCGTCAGCTGCGGGAAGCGCTGCGCCTCGGCGATCGGCAGGGTGTTGGTCACCACGAGCTCGGAGATGGGCGAGTTCTTCAGCCGGTCCACCGCCGGACCGGACAGCACCGCGTGGGTCGCGGTCGCGATGACGTCGGAGGCGCCGTTCGCCTTCAGCGCCTCGGCGGCCTGCACGATCGTGCCCGCGGTGTCGATGAGGTCGTCGACGAGGACGCAGGTGCGGCCCTCCACGTCGCCGACGACCTCGTGGACCTTCACCTGGTTCGGGACGCTGGGGTCGCGCCGCTTGTGGATGATCGCCAGCGGCGCACCCAGCCGGTCCGACCACAGGTCCGCCACCCGCACCCGGCCGGCGTCGGGGGAGACGATCGTGAGGTTGGAGCGGTCGACGCGCTTGCCGACGTGGTCGGCCAGGATCGGCAGCGCCCACAGGTGGTCCACCGGGCCGTCGAAGAAGCCCTGGATCTGGGCGGTGTGCAGGTCCACCGACATGAGCCGGTCCGCGCCGGCGACCTTGAACATGTCCGCGATCAGGCGCGCGGAGATCGGCTCGCGGCCGCGGCCCTTCTTGTCCTGGCGGGCGTACCCGTAGAACGGGGCCACCACGGTGATCCGCTTGGCGGAGGCGCGCTTGAGCGCGTCCACCATGATCAGGTGCTCCATGATCCACTGGTTGACGTTCGCGGTGTGGCTCTGGATGACGAACGCGTCGGCGCCGCGCACGCTCTCCTCGAAGCGCACGTAGATCTCGGAGTTCGCGAAGTCGTAGGCGCTGGTGGGCACCAGCTCCGCGCCCAGCGCGGAGGACACCTCCTGCGCGAGCTCCGGGTGCGCGCGCCCGGAGATGAGCACCATCCGCTTCTCGCCCTGGGTGGTGATGCCGGTCATCGCTGTTGCTCCCTGCCCTCGGTGGTCGCTCCGGTGCCCTCGGTGGCGTCCGTGCTGCTCGTGGTGCTGCTCGTGGTGGTGGTGCTCGTGCCGGCCGGTCCGTCGGCACCCGGCGCCCCGGCGCGCAGCGCCGCCTCGGCGGCCGCGGTCCCGGGGCGGTGGCGCACCGTCCAGCCCTCGACGTTGCGCTGCGGCGCGACGCTGAGCGCCAGCGCCCCCGCCGGGACGTCCTTGCGGATGACGGTGCCGGCGCCGGAGTAGGCGCCGTCGCCGACCGTCACCGGCGCGACGTACATGGTGTCCGACCCCATGCGCACGTGGTCGCCGATGGTGGTGCGCGACTTGGCGACCCCGTCGTAGTTCACGAAGACGGAGCTGGCGCCGATGTTGGAGTGCTCGCCGATCGTGGCGTCCCCCACGTACGTCAGGTGCGGGACCTTCGAGCCGCGCCCGATCTCGGCGTTCTTCGTCTCCACGAACGTGCCGATCCTGCCCTCGGCCCCCAGCCGGGTGCCCGGGCGCAGGTAGGCGAAGGGACCCACGCGCGTCCCCTCGCCCAGGACCGCGGAGCTGCCGTGGGTGCGCTCCACGACCGCACCGGCACCGACCTCGACGTCGGTGAGGGTGCAGTCCGGGCCGACCACGGCGCCGGTCGCGACGCGGGTGCGCCCGTGCAGCTGCACCCCCGGCAGCAGCGTCACGTCCGCCGCCAGCTCCACGTCCGCGTCCACCCACGTGGTGGCGGGGTCGGTGACGGTCACGCCCGCGAGCATCCAGCGGCGCAGGGTGCGGGCGTTCGCCTCGGCGGACAGCTCCGCCAGCTGCAGCCGGTCGTTGACGCCGCGGATCTCCCACTCGTCGTGCACCGCCAGCGCCTCGACCCGCAGGCCGTCGGCGCGCAGCAGGCCGAGCACGTCCGTCAGGTACACCTCACCGGCGGCGTTGTCGCGACCCACCCGGCCCAGCGCGCCGCGCAGCGCGGCCGCGTCGAACGCGTACACGCCCGAGTTCACCTCGCGCACCGCGCGCTGGGCCTCGGTGGCGTCCTTCTGCTCCACGATCGCGCTGACCCCGTCGGCGTCGCGCAGCACTCGCCCGTACCCGGCGGGGTCGGCCAGCTCTGCGGTCAGGACGGTCATGGCGTTGCCGCCGGCGACGTGGGCGGCGACCAGGCGGCGCAGCGTCGACGTGGACAGCAGCGGCACGTCCCCGTAGGTCACCACCACGGTGCCGGACAGGTCCTCCGGCAGGGCGTCCAGGCC
Source organism: Kineococcus arenarius subsp. arenarius (assembly GCF_050871845.1). Lineage (NCBI taxonomy): Bacteria > Bacillati > Actinomycetota > Actinomycetes > Kineosporiales > Kineosporiaceae > Kineococcus > Kineococcus arenarius. The sequence continues at coordinate 1,895 of NZ_JBJLSE010000047.1, read as the reverse complement.
GCACTGCACGGCGCGCCCGGTGCCGGGCACCTCGTCCTGCAGGGCCACCACGACGCCGGGGTCGGCCGCGCGGACGGCCTCGGCGACCCGCTCGGCCTGGTGGCGCAGCACCACGGCGAGGTGCTGCGGGCCGCTCGCGCGGGCGGCGGCCAGGGCGTGCCCCACCAGGGGGCGCCCACCGAGGGGGTGCAGGACCTTGGGCAGCTGCGACTTCATCCGGGTGCCCTCACCGGCAGCGAGCACCACCACGGCGGCGGGCGCGGGACCGGGGAGGGGTGCGGCGGTCGGATCGGTGCTGTCGGCTGCGCTCACGCGGGACGCGCTCCTCACGGGCTCGGGGCGGCGGAGGACCGGACCGGCGATCCGGCCCAGCGTCCCGAGGATAACGGCCCCGTCGCGCACGGCCGACCACCCCACCGCGCTCCCGGGAGAGGATTCGAACCCCTACTGGACGGGACCAAAACCCGCCGTGCTGCCGTTACACCACCCGGGAGGGCGCGCCGGCCCGCGGACGGGCGGCGCGGAGCCATCCTGCCAGCCCCCGCACCGGCGCCGCCCGCGCCCGCGCGTCCACCCGGTCGGCGCAGACCCCGCGGCGGGGGGCAGGATGGGCGGGTGCCCCCCCGCCCCCGTTCCCGCATGACCGGTGGCGAACGCCGCGAGCAGCTCATCGGCATCGGCCGCGCCCTGTTCGCCGAGCGCGGCGTGGAGGGCACGACGGTGGAGGAGATCGCCGCCCGGGCCGGGGTCTCCAAGCCCCTGGTCTACGAGCACTTCGGCGGCAAGGAGGGCCTGTACGCGGTCGTCGTGGACCGCGAGATCGCCGCCCTGCTGTCGTCGATCACCGGCGCGCTGACCAGGCGGGGCAGCCCGCGCACCCGGCTGGAGCGCTCGATCACCGCCCTGCTGGACTACATCGAGGGCTCCACCGACGGCTTCCGCATCCTCGTGCGCGACTCCCCCGCGGCCGGCTCCACCGGCACCTTCGCCAGCCTCATCTCCGACATCGCCCGCCAGGTGGAGCACCTGCTCGTCGACGCGTTCGCCGCCCGCGGCTTCCCCCCGCAGACGGCCTCGCTGTACGCGCAGGGGCTGGTCGGCATGGTGGCGGTGACCGGCCAGTGGTGGCTGGACACCCGGGAGCCGCCGAAGGAGGAGGTGGCCGCCCACCTGGTGAACCTGGCCTGGAACGGGCTGCGCGGCCTGGAGCGCTCCCCGCGCCTGCCGGCGCGCGAGCGCGGGGGCGCCGGGCCCGCCGCCCCGCCGGAGCAGCCCGGCGGGGGATCCCCCACCACGCCCTAGAGTCGCTGCCGTGGCACGCGACGCAGGGCTGTCCCCGGGCGCTCAGCCGCCCGCCGACGAGGTCGACCTCATCGTCGCGGCGTGGCGGCGCGAGACGCCCCAGCTGGACGTGGAGCCGCTGGAGGTCCTCTCGAGGGTCGCGCGCCTGGCCCGCCACCTGGACCGGCTGCGGCGCGACGCCTTCGCCGCGCACGCCCTGGAGACCTGGGAGTTCGACGTCCTGGCCGCGCTGCGCCGCGCCGGCACCCCCCACGAGCTGTCCCCCGGCCAGCTGGTCGTCCAGACGCTGGTGACCAGCGGCACCATGACGAACCGGGTGGACCGCCTGGCCGGCCGGGGACTGGTGCAGCGCCGCCCCGACCCCGACGACGGGCGCAGCGTCCGGGTGCGGCTGACGGCGGAGGGCACCGCGGTCGTCGACGCGGCCCTGGCGGACCTGGTGCGCGCCGAGCACCGGATGCTCGCCGTGCTCGACGGGCAGGAGCGCCGCTCGCTGGCCACGCTGCTGCGCCGGGTGGCGGCGCCGTTCGAGGCGCCGGGCGCCCCCGGCTGAAGCGCGCCGGCCCCCGCACCGGGTCGGTGCGGGGGCCGGC
>NZ_JBJLSE010000046.1:0-30294 GCF_050871845.1 Kineococcus arenarius subsp. arenarius | reverse complement strand
GCGACGACGTCGACGAGCAGGGCCGTGGGGGGGGGCCCCGGCCCCGGCGCCCCCCCCCCCCCCCCCCCCCCCCCCGCGCGCCCCCCCCCCCCCCCCCCCCCCCCCCCCCCCCCCCCCCCCCCCCCCCCCCCCCCCCCCCCCCCCCCCCCGCCTCGCAGGAGGAGCTGGCCGCGCTCATGGTCGGGCGTGACGTGCGCCTGGTCGTGGACAAGGCCCCGGCCGCCCCGGGCGAGCCGGTCCTGGAGGTGAGCGGCCTGCGCGTGACCGACCCGGGCGGCGCGGTCCTGCTGGACGGCGTCAGCCTCGCGGTGCGCGCCGGGGAGGTGCTGGCCGTCGCCGGCGTCGACGGCAACGGCCAGAGCGAGCTGACCCGCAGCGTCGTCGGCCTGCAGGCCGTGGACGCCGGCACCGTGCGCCTGGCCGGCGAGGACGTCACCGGCCTGGAGGTGCGCCGGCTGCTGCAGCGCGGGGTGGGCTACGTGCCCGAGGACCGCCTGCACGACGGGCTCGTCGCCTCCTTCAGCATCGCCGAGAACCTCGTGCTGGACCTGGTCGACACCCCCGCCTTCTCCGCCGGCCCGGCCGTGGACCGCGCCGCGGTGGAGCGCAACGCCGCCGACCGCGTGGCGGAGTTCGACATCCGCACCCCCAGCGCGCAGGCGCCCGTGTCGACCCTCTCCGGCGGCAACCAGCAGAAGGTCGTGCTGGCCCGGGAGATGTCCCGGCCGCTGCGGCTGCTCGTGGTCGCCCAGCCGACCCGCGGCGTCGACGTCGGCAGCCAGGAGTTCGTGCACCAGCGGATCGTCGCCGAGCGCGACCGCGGGGCCGCGGTCCTGCTCGTGTCCACCGAACTGGACGAGGTGCGCGCCCTCGCGGACCGCATCGTCGTCATGTACCGCGGGCGCATCGCCGGGGAGGTCGGCCCCGACGCCGACCCCGAGCAGCTGGGGCTGCTCATGGCCGGTGCGCAGCCGCAGGGAGGAACCGCGTGAGCACCCAAGCCCCGGCCCGGCCGGGTCCGTCCCCGGCGTCGGGCCCCGTCGGCCGCCGCCGGGCCGTCGCCGGCGGCGAGTGGCTCGTCACCGTCTTCGCCGTCGTCGGCGCGCTGCTGGTGGGGGCGGTGCTCATCGCCGTCGGCGACGCCGGCACCCGCGCCGCGGCGAGCTACTTCTTCACCTACCCGTGGGACACGTTCACCAACGCCTGGTACGCGGTGCGCGACGCCTACCTCGCCCTGCTGGAGGGTGCGCTCTACAGCCCGGACCTGTCCGGCAAGGGCGCCCTCGGGCCGATCTCCGAGACGCTGGTCAACGCCACCCCGTTGATCCTCGGCGGCCTCGCGGTCGCCCTGGCGTTCCGGGTGGGGCTGTTCAACATCGGCGCGCAGGGCCAGGTGGTCCTCGGAGCGGTCGTCGCCGCCTGGCTCGGGTTCACCTGGGACCTGCCCGTGGTGCTGCACCTGCTCGTGGCCCTGGTCGGCGGCCTGCTCGGCGGCGCGTTCTGGGGCGGGATCGTCGGCTGGCTCAAGGCCCGCACCGGCGCCCACGAGGTCATCACCACGATCATGCTGAACTACGTCGCGATCAACCTGCTGAACTTCCTGCTCACCACGCGCGGGTTCCAGCGCCCCCCGTACGGGCAGGCCATCTCCGAGCAGGTCGACGCCGACGCCACCCTGCCGCTGCTGCTGGGCAGCCCGCTGCGCGTGCACGCCGGCCTGCTGCTGGCCGTGCTGGCCGCGGTCGCGGTGCACTGGCTGTTCACCCGCTCCCGGCTCGGTTTCCGGCTGCGCGCCGTGGGAGCCAACGCCGACGCCGCCCGCACCGCGGGCATGTCCGTGGGACGGCTGCAGGTCGTGGCCATGGGCCTGTCCGGGGGGCTGGCCGGGCTGGCCGGCGCCTCGCAGGTCCTCGGCGTCAGCGGCAGCGTCACCGGCAGCGTCGCCGGCAGCATCGGCTTCGACGCCATCACCGTGGCGCTGCTGGGCCGCAACAACCCCTACGGCGTCATCGCCGCCGGTCTGCTGTTCGGCGGCCTGCGCGCCGGCGGGGTGCAGATGCAGTCGGCCACCGGCGTGCCCGTCGACCTCGTCGGGGTGCTGCAGGCCCTCATCGTCCTGTTCATCGCCGCGCCCGCCCTCGTGCGGGCCGTGTTCCGGCTGCGCGCCGGCGGCCGCGGCGTCGGCACCGAGCTGGCCGGGGGGTGGAGCCGGTGAGCGCGCCCGCACGGCCGGAGGCCGTCGTGACGCACGAGGTCGTCGAGCCCCGCACCGGGCGCCGCGCCCGCGGCGTCAGCGGGGTCCTGCTGCTCCTCGTGGGCCTGGTGACCGTCGTGGGCTGGGGCCTGGGCTCCGGCCCGGGCGACGCCACGTTCAGCTTCGGCGAGGGCACCGCCGTGCAGCTGCCCGACCTGACCCTGCCGGGCACCGCCACGCCGGTCGTCCTCGGCGGCCTGGTGGCGCTGCTGGGGCTGTACCAGCTCGCCCGCGGGTTCCGCTCCCGCCGCACCCCCGTGGTGGCGGGGATCGCCGTCGTCGCCTTCGTCCTGGCCTTCTTGGCGTGGGCGATGAGCGGCGGCGAGGGCTCCTCCATCGACCTCGTGCGCCTGCTGCGCTCGACGGTGTTCCTGGCCACCCCGCTGATCCTCGGCGCGCTGGCCGGCGTCCTCGGCGAGCGCAGCGGCGTCGTCAACGTCGCCATCGAGGGTCAGCTGCTCACCGGGGCGTTCACCGCCGCGCTCGTCGGATCGCTGGCCGGCAGCCTCGGCGCCGGCGTCGTCGGCGGGGTCCTGTCCGGCGCGGTGGTCGGCTGGCTGCTGGCGGTGTTCGCGATCCGCTACCGCGTCAACCAGGTCATCCTCGGCGTGGTGCTCAACGCCGCCGCCCTGGGGTTCACCGGCTGGGCGTACAAGGCGCTCATGCAGTCCGACACCGCCCGCTACAACTCGCCCGGCGTGCTGCAGCCGGTGGCGATCCCGGTGCTGTCGGAGATCCCGGTGCTGGGGCCGCTGCTCTTCGACGCGAACGTCGTCGTCTACCTCATGTACGTGCTGATCGTCGCGCTGCAGGTCGTGCTGTTCCGCACCCGCTGGGGCCTGCGCACCCGGGCCGTGGGCGAGCACCCCAAGGCCGCCGACACCCTGGGGGTGCCGGTGCTGCGGATGCGCTACGTCAACGTCGTCATCGCCGGCGGCATGGCCGGCCTGGGCGGGGCGTTCCTGTCGGTCGGCACCATCGGGCCGTTCACCGAGAACATGTCGGCGGGCAAGGGCTTCATCGCCCTGGCCGCGGTCATCTTCGGGCGCTGGACCCCCAAGGGCGCCGTGGCGGCCTCGCTGCTGTTCGGCTTCTTCGCCGCCCTGCAGACCCTCGTGGGCGTCCTGCCGTACGGCTCGGCGGTGCCGGCCAGCTTCCTGTCCGCGCTGCCGTACCTGGCGACGATCTTCGCCGTGGCCGGTTTCGTCGGGCGGGTGCGCCCCCCGGCGGCCAGCGGCGAGCCGTACCCGGCGTGAGCGAGGAGACGACCGTGCCCGGGATCGACTTCGAGGCCCTGCGCGCCGCGGCGCGCGCGGCCCTGGCCCACTCCTACTCGCCGTACTCGCGCTTCCCCGTGGGCGCCGCCGCGCTCGTCGACGACGGGCGCGTGGTGTCGGGGGCGAACATCGAGAACGCCTCCTACGGCGTGACGCTGTGCGCCGAGTGCACCCTGGTGGGGCAGCTGCGGATGAGCGGCGGCGGCCGGCTCGTGGCGTTCGCCTGCGTCGACGGCGCCGGGAACGTGCTCATGCCGTGCGGGCGCTGCCGGCAGTTGCTGTACGAGTTCGGCGGTCCCACGCTCCTGGTGGACACCCCGCGCGGCGTGCTGCCCATGACCGAGGTGCTGCCCGACGCCTTCGGCCCGCACGACCTGGACGACCCCGCCCGCAGGACCCCCGCCCCCAGCGACCCCACCGAGGAGCCCCACCCGTGAGCCAGCGGTTCGCCGCCGTCGACGTCATCCGCACCAAGCGCGACGGCGGCCGCCTGTCCGACGCCCAGATCGACTGGGTCATCGACGCCTACACCCGCGGCGAGGTCGCCGAGGAGCAGATGTCGGCGCTGGCCATGGCCGTGTTCCTGAACGGCATGACCCGCGAGGAGGTCAGCCGCTGGACCGCGGCGATGATCGCCTCCGGTTCGCGCCTGGACTTCACCGACCTGCCCCGCCCCAGCGTGGACAAGCACTCCACCGGCGGCGTCGGCGACAAGGTGACGCTGCCGCTGGCCCCGCTGGTCGCCGCCTGCGGGGCGGCCGTGCCGCAGCTGTCCGGGCGCGGGCTGGGCCACACCGGCGGCACCCTGGACAAGCTGGAGTCCATCCCCGGCTGGCGCGCCTCGCTGGAGCTGCCCGAGATCCGGCAGCAGCTGATCGACGTCGGTGCCGTGATCTGCGCCGCCACCGGCGACCTCGCCCCGGCGGACAAGAAGCTCTACGCGCTGCGCGACGTCACCGGCACGGTGGAGGCGATCCCGCTGATCGCCAGCTCCATCATGAGCAAGAAGATCGCCGAGGGCACCAGTGCGCTCGTCCTCGACGTCAAGACCGGCTCCGGGGCGTTCATGAAGGAGCTGGCGCAGTCGGTGGCGCTCGCCGAGGCGATGGTGGCGCTGGGCACCGACGCGGGCATGCGCACCACCGCCCTGGTCACCGACATGTCCACCCCGCTGGGCCGCACCGCCGGCAACGCGCTGGAGGTGCGCGAGTCCGTCGAGGTCCTCGCCGGCGGCGGCCCCGCCGACCTGGTGGAGATCACCCTGGTGCTGGCGCGCGAGATGCTCGCCGCCGTCGGGCTGGACGCCGTCGACCCCGCCGACGCCCTCGCCGACGGGCGCGCCATGGACGCCTGGCGGCGGATGGTCGCCGCGCAGGGCGGCGACCCCGACGCGCCGCTGCCGACCGCGGCGCACACCCACGACGTCCTCGCCACCGCCGACGGGTACCTCACCGAGGTCGACGCGATGGCCGTGGGCGTGGCCGCCTGGCGGCTGGGCGCCGGCCGCGCCCGCCGCGAGGAGTCCGTGCAGGCCGGAGCCGGGGTGGAGCTGCACGCCGTGCGCGGCGACGCGGTGCGCGCCGGGCAGCGGATCGCGACCCTGCACACCGACACGCCCGAGCGCTTCGCGTGGGCGCTGGAGGCGCTGGAGCCCGGTCTCGCGGTCGGCGCCGCGGCGCCCGCCGCGGTGCCGCTGGTGCACCGCCGCGTCACCGCCTGAGCCCGGCGGGCCCGCGCGCCCCGCGTGCTGCGGCCCGCGGGAGCTGACACGATCGGCGTCCGAACGACAGCCGCGACCGGACGGGAACGAGGGGACGACATGTCGACGCCGGGCAACGAGTACGGCAACCAGTACGGCAACGAGCACGGCAACCAGTACGGCGGGTACCAGGAGCAGCCCTACGGTGGGCAGCCCCGCAACGGCGCCGGCCTGGCGTCGCTCATCCTGGGCATCGTCGGTCTGCTGCTGTGCTGGTTCCTGGGCATCGGCATCATCCCCGGCATCATCGGGCTGATCCTGGGCATCGTCGGGATGAAGCGCGCCAAGCGGGGCCTGGCCACCAACCGCGGCGTGGCGATCGCCGGCGTGGTCACCAGCGTCCTCGCCGTCATCGCCAGCGCCATCGTCCTGGCGATCACCATCGCCGTCGGCACGGCGTTCTGGAACAACGGCGGGGCCGATCTCACCGAGTGCCTGCAGAACGCCGGCGACGACCTCGCCGCGCAGCAGCAGTGCCAGCAGGAGTTCAACGACAACCTCGGTGTGACCGTCGAGTGACCGCCACGGGCCCCGGCGTGCGCCGGGGCCCGCCGGCCGCTCAGGCGGCGTCGGTGAGGGCCTGGAACTCCTCGTCGGTCAGCTCCACGTCGGCCGCGGCGCAGTTCTCCTCCAGGTGCTCCACCGAGGAGGTGCCGGGGATCGGCACGATCACGGGGGAGCGGCGCAGCAGCCACGCCAGCGCGAGCTGGCCGGTCGTGGTGCCGGGGTGGTTGCCCGCCACCGCGTCCAGCGGGCCGCCGGGGCGGGCGAGGGTGCCGGCGTCGACCGGGGCCCACGGGATGAACGCGATGCCCTGCTCGGTGCAGAAGTCCAGCAGCTCCTCGGCGCGGCGGTCGCCGAGGTTGTAGCGGTTCTGCACGGAGGCGACCGGCAGCCCGGCGGCCTGTGCGGCCTTCACGTCGTCGACGTCGACCTCCGACAGGCCGACCTGCTTCGCCAGCCCCTCGTCGAGGAACGACTTGATCTCGCCGAACTGCTCCTCGCGGGGCACCTTCGCGTCGATGCGGTGCAGCTGCCACAGGTCGATCCGCTCCACGCCGAGGCGGCGCAGCGACATGAGGATGCACTGGCGCAGGTACTCCGGGCGGCCCAGCGGCGGCCACACGTCCGGGCCGTGGCGGGTCAGCCCGCCCTTGGTGGCGACGACCACGTCGCCGTAGCCGGTCCCGTCGTGCAGGGCCTCCTTGATGAGGTCCTCGGAGACGAACGGGCCGTAGGAGTCGGCGGTGTCGATGAACGTCACACCGAGCTCGACGGACCGGCGCAGGACGCGCACGGCCTCGTCGTGGTCCTTCGGCGGCCCCCAGATCCCGGGGCCGGTGATGCGCATCGCGCCGTAGCCGAGGCGGTGGACGGTCTTGCCGCCCAGGTCGATGGTGCCGCTGTTCGCGACGGTCATGGGGTTCCTCTCCCGTGGAGACGCTCGGGCGGCGCCCTGGGGCGCCGCGCCGACGCTACGTCCGCCCCGGGCGGCCCGCCCGGCGAGCGGGGCTCCCGGCGCCGGGTTCACCCCGTCGTCGACCAGGGGTCCACGAGGTCCAGGCCGAGGTCGGTGAAGTCGCCGGTGTTCCGGGTGGCGAGACGTGCGTGGTGGGACCGGCACACGGCGGCGATCTGGGCGTCGAAGCCGGAGATCGGGGTCCCGGCGTTCTCCCGTTCCGTCACGACGTCGGCGTAGTGCACCGCTGCTGCGGCGTCGAAGGGCAGCACCTGCTCCGCGAAGACGCTGAAGACCTCATCGGCAGCGGCGCGCAGCGCGTTGCGCCGGCGCCCCTCGGGCAGCCTGGCGATGCCGTACCGGACCTCGGCCACCGTGACGGCGGTGGTGCGCACCTCGGCCGGTGGTTGCTGTTCGATCCAGGCGACGACTCCGGGCGAGGGGGACGTGCGCATCAGTTCGGACACCACGTTCGTGTCGAGGACGATCACGCGGGGAGGTCCGCTGCGCGCGGCGTCTCCGAGCGGCTGGGGAGTTCGAGGTCCGCGCCCCCGGTGCCGCTGAAGCTCGACAGCAGTGCTCGGCCCAGCCCCTGTGCCCGGGGGGGTGGAGCCACCGCGTCCGTCAGGATGGCGCGGATCTCGGCCTCCATCGACCGGCCGTGCTGAGCGGCTCGCACGCGCAGCCGTTCGCGGACGCCGTCGTCCAGGTCCCTGATGCTCACCGCCGCCACCACGACCACCTCCTGCTGGCAATGCTAGCAAGAGGTGGTCCTTCGGGCGGTGGCGCGCCAGGGCCCTACCGCGGTTCCGGCGGCGCCGTTCCCGCCGGGCCGTCCTGGCCCAGGGTGCGCTGCCACCAGGTCACGTCCCGCCAGGCGCCGTGCTTGAAGCCGACCCGCCGGTAGGTGCCGACGCGTTCGAAGCCCATCGCCGCGTGCAGCCCGGCGCTCGCCGGGTTCGGCTCGGCCACCCCGGCGAACAGCGAGCGGTACCCGCGCCGCTCCAGCCGCGCGAACAGCTCGCCGTACAGCAGGCGCCCCACGCCGCTGCGGCGCCGCCCGAGCTCGGCGTACACGCTCACCTCGCACGACCAGCGGTAGGCGGCGCGGCCGGAGAACGGCCCGGCGTAGGCGTACGCCACCACGTGCGGGCCGTCGGCGGTCGCCTCCTCGGCGACGACCCAGGCGTGCCGCTCCTGCGCGCGGGCGATGCGCCGGGCCAGCTCCGCCTCGTCCGGCGGGTCGTACTCGAAGGAGATCGTCGTCTCGCGCACGTACGGGGCGTACAGGGCGGCGCAGGCGGCGGCGTCGGCGGCGGTGGCGTCGCGCACGCTCAGCGCGACCGGGGTGGGGCAGGACACGACCGCAGGCTAGGAGGAGCGTGAGGCTGTCAGGATCGGGGGGTGAGCACCCTCGACGACATGCGCGCCCTGCCCAAGGTGTCCCTGCACGACCACCTCGACGGTGGCCTGCGCCCGGAGACGATCGTGGAGATCGCCTCCGCCAACGGGCACGCCCTGCCCACCACCGACCCCGAGCAGCTCGCGGAGTGGTTCCGCGAGTCCGCCGACTCCGGTTCCCTGGTCCGCTACCTGGAGACGTTCGACCACACCGTCGCCGTCATGCAGGACGCGGAGTCCCTGGCCCGCGTGGCCACCGAGGCCGTCCTGGACCTCGCCGCCGACGGCGTCGTCTACGGCGAGCTGCGCTACGCCCCCGAGCAGCACCTGCGCGGCGGCTTGAGCCTCGACGAGGTCGTCGTCGCCGTGGAGGAGGGCATGCGCCGCGGTGAGCGGCTGGCCGCCGAGGCCGGTCGCACCATCCGCGTGGGAACCCTGCTGACGGGGATGCGGCACGCCGACCGCTCCCTGGAGATCGCCGAGCTGACCCTGCGGCACCGCGACGACCCCGACGGCCGCGTCGTCGGCTACGACATCGCCGGCGCCGAGGACGGCTTCCCGCCCGGCCGGCACCGCGAGGCGTTCGACCTGCTGCACGCGGCGAACTTCCCCGTCACCATCCACGCCGGGGAGGCCGCCGGGGTGGAGAGCATCGCCGAGGCGCTGTTCCCGTGCGGGGCGCAGCGCATCGGCCACGGCGTGCGGATCGTGGAGGACATCGAGTTCTCGGCCGGCACCGACCGGTTCGGGATGCCCAACGCCCGGTTGGGCCGGGTCGCGAACTGGGTGCGCGACCGCGGCGTCGTGCTGGAGCTGGCCCCGTCGAGCAACGTGCAGACCGGCGCGGCCACCAGCGTCGCCGAGCACCCCGCCACCGCGCTGAAGGACCTCGGGTTCTCGGTGTCCGTCAACACCGACAACCGGCTGGTGTCCGCCACGACGCTCTCGCGGGAGTTCGCCCTGCTGGCCGACGGGGCCGGCTGGACGCTGGAGGACGTGGAACGGGCCACCATCACCGCGCTGGCCGCCTCGTTCCTGCCGTTCCCCGACCGCCTGGCGCTGGCGTCCGACGTGATCCGCCCGGCGTACGACGCGGCGCGCACGCGGTTGCGCGGGGGCGAGCAGGGCTGACGTCAGCCCCGCGGGCGGTGCGCGCGCTGCTGCTTGTGGATCACCTTCCACCGCTGTGCGCGTTCCGCCCGCAACCGCGCGTCGGTGCGGGCCGCGAACCACTCCTGCTCGCGCTCGAGCTTGCGGTAGCTGTCCAGGCGGCGGCGCTCGACCACGCCCGCCTCGATCGCGGCCAGCACCGCGCACCCGGGTTCGCAGGTGTGCGTGCAGTCGGCGAACCGGCAGTCCACCGCGAGGTCCTCCACGTCGGCGAACGTGCGCTGCACGCTCTCGGCGGAACCCTCCGCGCCCAGGCCGACGCTGCGCAGGCCGGGGGTGTCCACGAGGACCAGCCCGCCGGGCAGCGGGAGGAGCTCGCGGTGCACCGTGGTGTGCCGGCCCTTGCCGTCGCCGGAGCGCACCGCGCCCGTGGCGAGGCGGTCCTCGCCGAGCAGGGCGTTGGCGAGCGTGGACTTGCCCGCCCCGGAGGGCCCGATGAGCGCCACGGTCCCGGACAGGGCGTCGCGCAGTTCCGCGACCCCGGCGCCGCGCTCGGCGCTCACGGCCAGGACGGGTGCGCCCAGGGCCGAAGCCTCCACGTCGGCCAGGGCGCGTGAGAGTTCCGCACCCTCGATCAGGTCGGTCTTGGTGAGCACCACGACGGGCCGGGCGCCGGAGTTCCACGCCAGGGCGAGGAACCGCTCCACGCGGCCCAGCGGCGCCCGCCGGGCCGGTGCCACGGTGACCAGCACGGTGTCGACGTTCGCCGCCAGGACCTGCTCCTCCGAGCGCCCGGAGACCTCCGCGCGGGTCAGGGCGGTGCGCCGCGGCAGCACCGCGAGGAGTTCCGCTTCCGCTCCCGCCAGGCCCAGCACCACCCAGTCGCCGGTGGTGGGGGCGGGCAGCGCGGTGCGCGGGACGCTCACGCGCTGCGGCCCCAACGGGGTCTGCACGTCCAGCGCGCCGCGGTGGGCGCGCTGGACGCGGGCGGGCACCAGGGGCCCGGGGTGGTCGTGGTGGTGCTGCGCCAGCGCCTGTTCCCACCGCTCGTCCCAGCCGTACGGCTCGAGCGGGTGCGCGGCGCTCCTGCTCTGCGCGGAAGCGGTCACACCTGCGACGGTAGGAACTCCCGGCACCGCGGGCGAGGGGTTTTCCGCGGTGCCGGGAGCAGGTCAGTAGCGGAACCGTGCCACGAGGGCGCTCAGCTCCCGGGAGGTGCGGGCGAGGTCGGCGCTGGTCTGCTGCGACTCGGTGACCGCCTGGGCGGTGGAGGAGGCGGCGTCGGCCACCCCGGCGATGTTGGCGGCGATGTCGCCCGACGACGAAGCGGCGGCGGCGACGTTGCGGTTCATCTCCGCGGTCGTGGCGGTCTGCTCCTCCACCGCCGAGGAGATCGTCACCTGGAAGTCGTTGATGCGGCCGATGATGGAGGAGATCTCCTCGATGGCCCCCACGGCGCCGCCGGCGTCGGCCTGGATGGCCTGCACGCGCCGGGAGATGTCGTCGGTGGCGCGGGCGGTCTGCTGCGCCAGTTCCTTGACCTCGCCGGCCACGACGGCGAAGCCCTTGCCCATCTCCCCGGCCCGGGCCGCCTCGATGGTGGCGTTCAGCGCCAGCAGGTTCGTCTGCTCCGCGATCGCGGTGATGACCTTGACCACCGAGCCGATCTCCTGGGACGACTCGCCCAGCGCCGTGATGGTGCGGCTGGTGGACTCCGCCACGCGCACCGCCTCGGAGGCCACCCGCGCGGCCTCGTCGGTGTTCGCGGAGATCTCGCGGATGGAGGCGCCCATCTCCTCCGAGCCGGCCGCGACGGTCTGGACGTTGGAGGAGACCTCCTCGGCGGCACCGGAGACGACGCCGGCCTGCGCGGAGGTCTCCTCGGCGCCGGCGGCGATCTGGGTGGAGATCGCCGACATCTGCTGCGCGGAGGCCGCGACGCCGGTGGAGGCGGTGTCGATGGTGGCCACCAGCTCGCGCAGCTGCGCGGTCGCGGCGTCCAGCGACTGCGCGGTGCGGCCCACCTCGTCGGCGGAGGTCAGGCCCGCGGTGCGGGTCAGGTCGCCGTCCTTCAGGCCGTCGGCGACGGCCTGCACCTTGCCCAAGCCGGCGGCGATGGAGCGGGCGATCGCGGTACCGACGGCCAACGACACGACGATGCCCACCAGCAGCAGGGCCAGGACAGTGGTGCGGTTGCTCGTGTAGGTGTCGTGGACCTCGTCGGCGAGCTCGTCGACGGCGGCGTTCTCGATCTCGCGCAGCGCGCTGAGCGCCTCGTTCATCGTGGTGGTGTGCGCGCCTAGCTGCTCCTGCACCAGCTGCACCCGCGCCATGTCGCCCGCGCGGCTGGCGTCCAGGCCCTCGGAGCCGCGCAGCGCGGCGTAGGCGGTCCAGGCCTCCTCGAAGGCGGCCAGGTGCTCGGCGCCCTCGGTCACGCCGGTGGCTGCGTAGGCGGCCAGCGCGGCGTCGACGGCCGCGTCGTCCTCGACCAGCTGCTGCTCCCGGTCGGCCCGGGCGGCGGCGTCGGGGCTGATGACGTGGCTGAGGAAGTCCACGCGCGCCTCGCGGAACTGGATCGCGATGTCGTCCACGGCGCTGATCGCCGCGGCACCGTCGGTGTTCATCCGGGCCGCGCGGGTGTCGACCGCTCCCAGCGCGCGCAGGCTCACCACCCCGACCAGGGCGCCGATCAGCGCGGCCAGGGCCACGGCGGTGAGGACCTTCGCAGCGATGCCGCGGTCGCGCCACCAGGTGCCGAGGTCGTTCCGGGCGGGGACGGTGGCGGTCATGGGAGTCCTTCGATCGCAGGGGCTGTCCCCCTCTCATCGGCCGGACGGGCCGCCGGCTTGACCCGTTCGGACCAGTTCAACCGCTCAGGGCGACGTCGCGCAGCAGGGGGGCCAGGAACCGCGCGTCGTCCACCCGGGCGGCGCCGGCCGGCGGCAGCACCCGGGTGCCGGCGGCCGCGGCGGCCCTGCGCACCGCGGCGGTGAACCCCGCCCCCGCCCAGCGCGCGTCCAGCACCTCCACCCCGCCGGCCAGCAGCGCGGTGGTGGCCGGATCGCCCGGCAGCGCGGCCGCGGCCCCGTCGCCGAACTCGGCGACCACGGCGTCGGCCAGCCGCTCCAGCGCCGCGCCGCCGGTCAGGACGCAGGACCCCCCGGCGGCCAGGACCGCCAGCGCCGTGCGCACGGTCGGCAGCAGCCGCGCGCCGCCCAGGACGCCCACCACCGACGGCGGCACGCTGCCGGGCAGCCGCGGCACCAGCAGGTCCAGCTTGTCCGCCCAGCCGGCCCAGCGCACCGCGGTGTCGATGCAGTAGTCCACCGCCGCCAGGGCCTCGGAGAGCCGGCAGCGCTCGGTGCGCCGCACCAGGTCCACCAGCTCGGCGCGGCGCGCCTCCAGGTCCACCGCCACCGACAGCAGCGCCCGCCCCCGCGCCAGCGGCGCGGTCGCCGCCACCGCCGCGGCGCCGGGTGCGGCGGCGGCCAGCACCTTGCGCACCACGTCCTCGCCCACGCCCGGCCCCGCCGGGTCCCCGGCTCCCTCAGCCACGGCAGGCCCGCAGCAGCAGCTGGGCGTCCAGGCGCGCGTCCGGGCCCGCGGGGGCGTCCAGGCCCAGGCGCTCGCGGTGCGCCTCGGCCAGCCAGCCGCGCCGCTCCGGGCCGGTGGGCCCCCACACCGTGACGGCGGTGGCCTCGGCCAGCAGCGTGCGGGGGTCGGTGCCGGCGCGCACGGTGCGCACGCCGAGCACGGGGCCGGGCGGCGGGGGCAGCGTGCGCCGGCCGGTGGCGACCACGGCGGGCGGTGCCCACCAGCCGCCGGCGGGCAGGCCGGCCAGCGCCCCGGCCGGGGCGTGCGCCACGGCGGCCGCGGCGCGCGCCACCTCCGGTGCCGGGCACGGACCGACGCGGGTGGTGCGGTCCAGGGGGTCGCCCACGCGCAGGGCGCTCGCCCCGGCGTCCAGGCGCGCCACGAGCTCCTCGGCGAGCGGCTCCACCACCAGGACCCGCGAGCCGCCGGGGCGGGTGTGCGCGCCGTCGGCCAGCCCGCCCAGCAGCGAGGGGACGACGGCGTCGAGGTCGGCGCCCGCCAGGACGACGTCCACGGCGGTGGTGCCGGCGTCGGCGACCAGGGGGGTGCCGCGGTCGGCGAGGTCGAGGGCGAGCTCGCGCAGCTGCGCGGCGGTGCCGTCGGCGCGCACGGCGAGGAGCCCGTCGGCCTCCCACAGCACCGCGTCGGCGGTGGGGTCGCGACCCGGTGCGCCGGCCACCAGGCCGGCGGGCAGGCCGGCGTCGGCGCACGCGCGCACCAGGCGCTCGGCGAGGGGGGCGGACTGCGCGTCCGGGCGCAGCAGGACGCCGGCGCCGGCGGCGAGGGCCGCGGCGAGCGCGGTGACGACGGCCGCGGGGGTGCTGCGCCAGCTGGTCAGGACCGCGACGGCCCCGCCGGGGGTGGCGCCCACGCCGAGGGCGTCGAGCTTGTCGGCCCACCCGGCGGTGGAGAACGCCGCGTCCAGCAGGCGGGGGCCGTCGTGGGCGAGCCCGGCCGCCACGGGTCGCCCGGTCGTCAGGGCCGCCGTGACGGCGAGGGGGTGGACGTGGTCGGCCAGGACGTCGGCGAGGGTGAACAGGTGCCGGGCGCGGTCCTCGCCGCTGAGCCAGGCCCACTCGGTGCGGCTGGTGGCGACCACGCGGGTCGTCACGCGGGTCAGCACGTCGTGCGCGGTGTCGGCCACGGCGAGCAGCCGCTCGCCGGTGGCCGGGACGGGGACGTCGACGCGCGGGGAGCCGTCGTCCCCGCCGGTGGCGGTCAGCTCGGCGGGCAGTCCGGCGGCGGCGGCGTCCTCCACCGGGGGGCCCTGTGCGCGCCCGGGTCGCGCGCGGAGGTGCCGGGGCACCCTCTCCGCGGCTTCCGGTAGTGGCGACGTCACGGTGAGTGAGTCTACTGAGGTGCGGGTCGATCCCCGGGGTGAACGCCGCGGGCGGGGTGCCGTGCCGACGGCACGGGCGGGGGCTGGCAGGGTGGGGTCGTGCACTCCCACGGCCCCGCCGCACCGCCCCCGCCCGTCTGGGAGAGCGTCGCCGCCTCGGACGGCGACGAGCGGGACTTCGCCTGGTACGCCGGCGACCACCACATCCACACGACGTTCTCCCGCGACGCGATGTACACCGTGGACGACCAGGTGCGGCGCGCGCGCGAGTGCGGGCTGGACTGGATGGTCATCACCGACCACGGCGGCCCGGACCACGCCAAGCAGTCGGTGGCGCTGCAGACCCCCCTCATCGCGCAGGCCCGCCGCGACCACCCCGTCCTGGTGTTCCAGGGCATGGAGTGGAACATCCCCGGCGCCGAGCACGCCACGTTCATCGCCCCCGACCACGAGGGCACCCCGGACCTGCTGGAGCGGTTCGAGCGGATGTTCGACGGCGACGTCGTGGCGGCCGCCTCCAACCCCGCCGGCCCGCGGCTCATCGAGCACTCCGTGCAGGGCGGACCCGAGGCCGAGCGCCTGGGCCTGGACGCCCTGGCGTGGCTGGTGGAGGAGCTGCGCACCGGCGGGGTGGGCGAGGCGCTGGTCCTGTCGAACCACCCCATGCGCACCGGGCGCGTCTCCCCGTCGAAGGTGCGCGGCTGGCGCGACGCCGCACCCGGCGTCTTCGTCGGCTGGGAGGGGGCTCCCGGCCACCAGGCGGCGGCGCTGCCCGCGCCGCTGGGCCGCGGCCGCGGGCGCGGGCAGTACGACGAGTCGCCCGGCCGGTGGTCGTTCCCCGGCTACGACCCGGACCAGTACCGCACCTGGGGCGGTTTCGACGCCGCCACCGCGCGGGTGGGCGGGCTGTGGGACTCCCTGCTGGCCGAGGGCCTGCCGTGGTGGATCACCGCGAACTCCGACAACCACTTCGACCACGGCGACACCGTGGCCGTCGCGAACCCGGACCGCTCCTACTACGTCGAGCACGGCCACCGCGGAACCCCCGTCGACACGGGGGTGGCCCAGCACGGGTACGTCGACTTCGCGCCGGGTTTCTACTCCCGCACCTGCGTGGGTTCGACCCGGCGCGACTACCGCTCCGTGATGGGGGCGCTGCGCGCCGGGCGGGTCTTCGTCGTGCACGGCGGGCTGGTGCGGGCGGTCGAGGCGCGCGTCCGCCCGGGTGGGGAGGGTCCCGGCGTCACGTTCGGCGCGCGCACCTCCGTGCGCCGCGGGGGGGACGTCGAGGTGGAACTCCTCGTCGACCCCGCCACCGAGCCCAACGGCAGCGGGGAGGTGCCCCGCTCGGCGCGCTGGGACGTCATCGTCGGCACCGTGACGGGGCGCGTCGCCGACGCCGACCGCGACCTGTGGCAGGCGCCCGGCACCCGCGTGGTGGAGAGCTTCGAGGTGCCCGCCAACGCCCGCGGCCGCCAGCGGTTCACCGTGACGCTGCGCGGGGTGCAGGACCCGTTCTACGTGCGGTTCCGCGGTGGCGACGGGCGGCACGCCGCCCCCGACGGGCACCCGCTGGTCGACAGGATCGGCGACTCCGACCCGTGGGACGACCTGTGGTGCTACACGAACCCGGTGTTCGTCGACGTGGGCTGAGCGCGCAGCGCCACGGGCGCGCACAGGAGAACCAGACCCGACTGTCAAGACATGCAGACGACTTCTCAAAGGTTGGCCCCGTTGCTAGCCTGCGAGCGGTAAGCGCTCTCCTGCATGGTCGACGAGGACCGGAGGACCACCGTGACCCAGCAGCACCCCGCCCCGCGACCCGCCGCCGCGAACACCTCGCCCCGCCGGGTGACCCGCCGCGCCTTCGCCGCCGGGAGCACCGGCCTGGCCGCCACCGCCGCGCTCGCCGCCTGCGGCGGGGGTGACGACACCGGCAGCGAGGCCGCCACGCTGCAGTTCTTCCTCTCCGGCGACACCAGTCAGGGCGGCGGGTTCGCCGCGATGGCGGCCAAGTACGGCGAGGAGACCGGCACGCGGGTCGAGGTCGTCGACATCGCCTACGACGACCTCACCACGCGCCTGCGCAACGCCGCCCGCGGCGGCTCGCTGCCCGCGCTGGCCCGCGTCACCGGCCTGGACCCGGTGTGGACCCCGCTGCTGGCCGACCTCACCGACGTCCGCGAGGCCGCGGACATCGACCCCGAGCTCATCCAGGAGGACGAGGACGGCCTCGTCACCGCCCTGCCCACCGACCTGACCGCCGTGGGCCTGTTCATCAACAAGACCCTGTTCGACCAGGCGGGGGTCACCTGGCCCCAGGACGCCTCCCAGCTGTGGACGTGGCCGGAGTTCAACGACGCCCTGCGGCAGGTGCAGGCCGCGACGGGCGCCCGGTACGGCCTCGTGGTGGACCGCTCCACGCACCGCCTGAACGCCTTCCTGTTCCAGAACGGCAGCAACGGCTTCGTCGCGCAGGACGGCGTCCACAGCGCCGACGCACAGCTCGTCCCGGCGCTGGAGCTCTTCAAGAGCATGAACGACGACCAGCTGGTGCCCCGGTCCGTGTGGCTCAGCGGCGACGACCCCAACGCCCTGTTCAAGTCCGGCCAGGTCGCCGCCTACTACTCCGGCAGCTGGCAGATCGCCGACTTCGCCGAGAACATCACCGACTTCGAGTGGGCGTCCGTCCTGATGCCGGCCTCGCCGGTGCGCTCCACCAACCTCGGTGGCGGCTACGTCGTGGTCTTCGCCGGTGACGCCCAGGACGCCGCCCACGACTTCGTCAGCTGGCTGTACGAGCCGGAGAACTACCGCGAGCTCAGCGAGACGTCCGGGTTCCTGCCGGTCGTCGAGGGCATGGAGATCACCTACCCCACCCGGCAGGAGGCGTACGACCTCTACAACGCCGAGATCGCCGCCAGCGACCCCATCGCGGCGCAGAGCATCCGCAACGGCCTGAAGACCTCCTACGAGGGCAAGGTCACCGAGGGCGACCCCGTCCGCGACAACGTCGTGAAGTACCTCAACGACGAGCAGTCCGTGCAGGTCACCGTCGACACGATCATCGAGACGCTCAACGAGCAGCTGGCCTGATGGTGCAGGAGCCGAGCTCGACGCCGCGCAGGTCGGCGCGGTGAGCACCACCCAGCCCGCCACCAGGCCGGAGCGCGCCACCCCGACCCCCGCCGGCCGCCGGTCGTCCCGGCGCCACGTCTTGGCGCCGCTGCTGTTCACCGGCGCCAACATCGTCTTCTTCCTGCTGTTCTTCGTGTGGCCCGGCGCCCTCGGGGTCGTCTACTCCCTCACCGACTACCGGGGCCTGGGGCCGCTGGAGTTCGTCGGGCTGGAGAACTACCGCGAACTGCTGGCCGACGGGGACTTCTACGGGGCGCTGACACGCACGTTCCTGTACACGGTGCTCTCCGTGCCGCTCGCCTACGTGCTGTCGCTGCTCACCGCCTCCCTGCTGGTGAGCAAGGCGGTCCGGGGCGCCTCGGTGGGGCGCATCGTCTTCTTCTTCCCCTGGCTGATCTCACCCATCGTCACCGGCGTGGTGTGGCGGTGGATGTTCGGGGAGAACTTCGGCTTCGTCAACTACGTGATCGGGCGCCTCGGCGGCGAGGCGGTGCCCTGGTCCTCCAACGCAGACCTCTCCCTGCTCGTCGTCGTCTTCGCCGGCGCGTGGGGCGGCACGGCCTTCAACATGCTGCTGTTCATGGCCGCCCTGCGCAACGTGCCGGTCTCCTACTACGAAGCCGCCGAGCTGGACGGCGCGAACGGCTGGCAGCGCTTCCGGCACATCACCCTGCCGTCCATCGCCCCGACGTCGTTCATGGTGGTCCTGCTGAGCACCCTCGGCGCGATGAAGGAGTTCGCGATGATCCAGGCCCTCAACGGCGGCGGGCCGGGCACGGAGAACAACCTCATCGTCCAGTACATCTACACGACCGGTTTCGAGCGGGCTCGCGTCGGCTACGCCAGCGCCGCCTCGATGGTGCTCATGGTGGTGCTCCTCGCCATCGCGCTGGTCCAGCTGAAGGTCAACGGTCGGCGGAAGGAGCCGAAGTGAGCAGCACCGGTCTGCCGCTGACGGAGCAGCCCCGGTCCCGGGCCACCGGGCGTGCCGCCCGCGGGCGGCCCCGCAGCGCCCGACGCACGTCCCTGCCGATGACGGCGCTGCTGTGGTTGCTCATCCTCGTGTACGCCTTCCCGGTGGCCTGGCTGCTCCTGAGCTCGCTCAAGCCCGGCAGCGAGCTGTTCAGCTACCCGCTGTCGATCCTGCCCGAGGACCCCACCTTCTCCGGGTACTCCGACGCCTGGACCCGCGTCGACTTCGCCAGGTACTTCGGCAACACGTTGCTGGTGGCGACCGTCACGACGGTCCTGACGGTCCTGGCCAGCGCCTCCACCGGGTACGCCCTGGCGAAGTACCGCGCGCGGTGGCTGTCGGTGTTCTTCGTCTGCGTGCTGGCGACGACCATGCTGCCCACCGAGGTCATCCTGACCCCCACCTTCTCGGTCATCCGCAACCTGGGCCTGTACGACTCCCTCGCCGGGATCGTGGTGCCGTCCATCATCACCGCGACCGGGATCTTCATGTTCCGGCAGTTCTTCCTCACCGTGCCGGACGACCTGCTGGAGGCCGCCCGCATCGACGGCGCCTCCGAGCTCGGCATCTTCGTGCGGGTCATGCTGCCCATCGCCCGCCCGATCGTCCTGACGCTGGCGATCTTCTCCTTCCAGTGGCGCTGGAACGACTACATCTGGCCCCTCATCGTCCTGAACGACCCCGGCAAGTTCACCCTCCAGGTCGCCCTGCGCAGCATCGTGGGTGCGGAGAACATCGACTGGCCCGTCCTGCTGTCCGCCTCGGTGATCTCGCTGCTGCCGCTCGTGCTGCTCTTCGCGGTGTTCCAGCGCTACGTCCTGGGGGCCGACCTCAACGCGGGCCTGAAGGACTGACGTGAGCACCACGCCCGAGCACGACCCGAGTGCGGGCGACGCCGTGGACGAGGCGTACGCGGCCCGCCTCGTCGCCCGTGCGGACGCCGTCGTCGACGACCTCCTCAGCGCCGCACCGGCGCCCGAGCGGCAGCACCGCCGCGTGATGCGCCGCGTCGAGGCGCTGGCGTGCGCGTACCTGCACCCGGCTTCGCGGCACCGTTCCCGCCCCGCGGTGCTGGAGCTCGCCGTCGCGACGGCCGGTGAGCTGGAGGCCCTGCAGGGGTCCGGTGGGTTGTTCGACGGGGACAACCTCGCCTCGCCGCCCGACAGCAGCTTCACCCTCAACGACCTGTGCCTGACCCTCGCGCTGTGCGAGGCGTCCGGGGAACCGCGATCGTCCGAGCTCGCCGCCGCGCTGCGCCGGATCGCCGAGCGCGCGATGCCACCGATCCGCACGGGAGGGGTGCACACCCCGAACCACCGCTGGGAGGTCTGCTCGGCGCTGGCCCGCTGGTACGCCCTGACGGGGGAGGAGGCGTACGCCCGTCGCGTCGAGGAGTGGCTGGCCGAGGGGGTGGACCAGCAGGGCGACGGCATGTACTCCGAGCGCAGCCCCCTGTACGCGGCGGCGGTCACCAACCCCTCGCTGCTGGTGGTCGCCGACGTCCTGGGTCGCCCCGCCCTGCTGGCCGCGGTGCGCCGCAACCTCGAGGCGTTCCTGCCGCTGGTCGACGACGACGGGACCGTGGAGTGCGTCCACTCGCGGCGGCAGGACCAGCACACCGACGGCTTCCCCGGCGGGGCCTTCGCGGTGCAGTACCGGCGGTTCGCCGTCGAGGAGGGCCGCGCGGACTTCGCCCGTGCCGCCCTGCTGCTGCAGGACGCCCCCGGCGGCGACCCCACGTCCGACCTCGCGCAGACCATGGCCCGCCCCTCCCTGACGCGCCTGCTGCCCGTGGCCGCGCCCACCCCCACCCCCGCCCCCGACCGCGCGGTCCTGGCCCCCTCGGGCCTGGCGGTCAGCAGGAGGGGGCCGCAGCGGCTGGTGGTGTTCGGCGGCAGCGACCAGCCGACGAGTCCGCGCATCGCCTCCGGCCTGGCGAACACCGCGACCTTCCTGCGCTTCCGGCACGGGGCCGCGTGCGTCCGCGCCGCACGCTTGTCCACGGCGTTCTTCGGACTGGGTGCCTTCCGCAGCGGCACGCTGGAGCAGGCCGAGGGCGGCTGGCTGCTGCGCCAGCGGCTCACGGCGGCCTACCACCACCCGTTGCCCGCCGGTGCCCGCCGCGACGACGGCGCCTACGTGCTGCAGGACGAGGGCCGGTTCTGGGCCGCCATGGACTTCAGCCGACGGTCCCGCGACGAGGTCCACCTGGACACCCGCGTCCTCGTGCGCGAGGTGCGGGACGGCGTGGACCTGCACCTGGCGTTCGAGGGCGCCGCGACGGACTGGAGCCTCGAACTGACCCTTACCCGCGGCGCCCGCGTGGAGGGGGCGGTGGAGGTCCGCGACGGCGTGCACCACCTCACCTCCGGCACCGCCCGCGTCCTCGCCGGCGCCGACGAGCTCACCGTCGGACCGGTGGCTCCCGGCGGCGCGGGGAGCCCGCCGGTGCACCACCAGGGGGAGCAGTACGACTACCTCGGCGGCTCGCACGCCACGACCGGGCCGCGCCTGTACGTCACCGGCCGCACCCCGGGAGAACACGTCGTCCGGATCACCGGCCGCAGCGTCCGCGGCTGAGCGTTCCGGCCCCGGACCTCAGCGGCGGGCGCGGCGCTGCTCCCTCGCCCGCCGGACCAGGTCCGCCGCCGCCGCGTCCCAGGCGGGGTGCTCGAAGGCGAAACCGGCCTCGAGCAGCCGGCCGGGCACGACCCGGCGGCTCTTCAGCAGCAGTTCCGTGTCGGTGCGCAGGACGAACGCCCCCGCCTCGGCCATGAGCCGGGTCGCCGGCAGGGCCAGGCGACGGCCCCAGGCGCCGCGCAGGGAGCGCATGAAGTCCACCTGCGGCAGCGGGTCCGGGGCGGCGACGATGAACGGCCCCGCGAGGTCCTCGCGCTGCAGCAGGAACAGCACGGCGCGCACGAAGTCCTCGCCGTGGATCCAGGAGACGTGCTGCCCGCCGCCGGCCACGGGACCGCCGAGCCCCAGGCGGGCCATCCACGACAGGTAGTCGAAGATCCCGCCGCGGTCGGGGGTCATCACCATCGCGGTGCGCAGCGCGACGCGGCGCGTGGCGGGGACGTCCGCGTCGGCCTGGGCCTGCTCCCAGCGGCGGGCGATGCGCACGCTGTACTCCCAGTACAGGGGCACGTCGGGCTCCTCGCCGCCGAGGACGCCGTTCGCCTCGTCGTGGGGCAGGTCGTCGCCCCGGCTGCGGGCGTCGGCGTAGACGGTGGCCGTGCTCATCTGCAGCCACACCGCGGGCGGCCGCTCCGCCCGGGCGATCGCCTCGCCCACCGCCCGGGTGGACTCGACGCGCGAGTCCATCATCTGGCGCAGGTTCGCGTCGGTGTAGCGGCAGCTGACCGTGCGGCCGGCCAGGTTGACGACCGCGTCGGCGCCGTCCAGCTCGGCCGCCCACGCCCCGAGGGTCCGCCCGTCCCACAGCACGTGCCAGGCGCCGTCCTCCAGCCGTTCCGGCCGGCGGCTCAGGACCACCACCTCGTCGCCGCGCTGCGCCAGCGCCCGCCGCAGCACGCCACCGACCTGACCCGTCCCCCCGGGGATGACGACCTTCACCTGCGCAGCGTAGGGCGATGAGTCCTCGCGCCGCCGCGGGTCGACCCCTCGTCAGCCCCGCCCAGCACACCGAGAAGGAGCCACCGTGCCCACCACCCTGCCCTGCCTCTGGTTCGAGCGCGACGGCCTGGCTGCCGCGGAACGCTACGTCTCCCTCTTCCCGAACTCGTCGATCACCTCGGTCTCACCGGGGCCGGACGGGTCCCCGCTCGTGGTCGGGTTCTCCCTCGACGGCCGCGAGTACCTGGTCCTCAACGGTGGGCCGCAGTACGCGCTCAGCCCGGCGTTCTCCATCCAGGTGCTCTGCGAGGACCAGGCCGAGGTGGACCGGTACTGGGACGCGCTGCTGGAGGGCGGTGAGGAGAGCAGGTGCGGGTGGCTCACGGACCGGTGGGGCGTGTCGTGGCAGATCGTCCCGCGGCGGCTGATGGAGCTGCGGGCGGACCCCGACCCGGACCGGGCGGCCCGCGCGGTCCGGGCGATGCTCGGCATGCGCCGCCTGGTGGTCGCCGAGCTGGAGGCCGCGGCGGACGACGCCCCGTCCTGACCACCCGCACCAGGTCGACCGCGCTGCGCGCGGCCTGGGCACACTGGGCGCCGACCACGACCCCGCCGGGCTCACCGACGAGCCCCGCACCCACCGGAGGCCCCGTGACCAGCGACGCCGTCGTCGACTCCTTCCCGTCCCCCGCGGACGGCCTGCCCCTGACCACCCACCGCTGGGCGGACGTGCCCGGCGACCCCCTGGGGGTGGTGCAGGTCGCGCACGGCCTGGCCGAGCACGGCCGCCGCTACGCGCGCCTGGCCGCCGCCCTGAACGCCGCCGGGTTCGTCGTCGTCGCGAACGACCACCGCGGGCACGGCTCCTCCACCGGGGACGGCGTCCCGCTCGGCGGTTTCGGCGAGGTGGGCTTCGGCGGTTTCACCGCCGACATCGCCCGCCACGGCGAACTGCTGCGCGAGCAGGCCGGGGACGTGCCGCTGTTCCTGCTCGCGCACTCCCTCGGCTCCATGGGTGCGCAGAACGTCCTGCTGGAGCGCTCGGACCTGTACGACGGCGTCGTCCTCAGCGGGTCCACCGCCCTGGACGGCCTGGTCGACGTGGTGCGCTCGCTGCCGGCTGACCAGCCCGGCCTGGCCGCGTTCAACGCGCCCTTCGAGCACCGCACCGGTTTCGAGTGGCTCAGCCGCGACCCCGCGGAGGTCGACGCCTACGTCGCCGACCCGCTGTGCGGGTTCGCCACCGACGAGGCGATCCTCGCCGGCGCCCTGGCCACCGCCGCCGCGACCGCCGACCCCGCGCGCCTGGCCCACATCCGCCCCGACCTGCCGGTGCTCGTCGTCAGCGGCGCCGAGGACCCTGTCGGCGGCAGCGGCGGCGACCTGCTGGTGCGGCTCGTCGAGCGCTACCGCGCCGCCGGGCTGCGGGACGTGACGCTGGAGCTGCTGCCCGGCGCGCGGCACGAGGTGTTCAACGAGACGAACCGCGAGGAGGTCACCGCGCTCGTGGTCGCGTGGCTGCGGGAGCGGGCCACCCGGTGATCCCGCGACGGTGAACGCTCGACCGTGCGGGACCACGGGGGAGGGGGTGGAGGGCGGGAGGGGTCAGCCGATGCCGGTGGCGTCCCGGACGTCCCGGCGCACCGCCTCCAGCCGGGCGGCGGCCCGGGCCCGGGCGGCGGCCAGCTCGTCCCCGACCGCCCCGCCCGGCACCTCCACGACGACCTCGCAGTAGCACTTCAGCTTCGGCTCGGTGCCCGAGGGCCGCACCACCACGCGCGCGCCCTCGGCGGTGCGCCAGCGCAGCCCGTCGGTGGGCGGCAGGCCGTCCACGCCGTCGCGCAGGTCCTCCACGCTCGTCACGGCCGCCCCGCCCAGATCGGTGGGCGGCTGCTCGCGCAGCCGCGCCATCGCCCGGCCGATGAGGGACAGGTCCTCCACCCGGATCGAGACCGGGCCGGTGACGTGCACGCCGTCGCGGCGGGCGACGTCGTCGAGCACGTCGAGCAGGGTGCGCCCGTCCGCCAGCAGCCGCCGCGCCAGCCGGGCGGTGAGCACCGAGGCGGAGATGCCGTCCTTGTCGCGCACCACGGCCGGGGCGACGCAGTACCCGATGGCCTCCTCGTAGCCGAAGGAGATCCCCGGCACCCGCGCGATCCACTTGAAACCCGTCAGAGCGGGGGAGAACCGCGCGCCGTGCGCGGCGGCGATGCGGGCCAGGCCCTGCGAGCTGACCACCGAGCACGCCAGCACCGCGCCGGGGGCGGCGAGGTGCTCGCCGAGCACCCAGCCCAGCTCGTCACCGGTCAGCGCCCGCCACGCGGAGCGGTCGCCGCGCTCACCGGTGGGCACGGCCACGCACGCGCGGTCCGCGTCCGGGTCCACGGCCAGCACGAGGTCCGCCTCGACGCGGGCGGCCAGGTCCAGCGCCAGGTCCAGCGCGCCGGGTTCCTCCGGGTTCGGGAACGCCACCGTGGGGAACGCCGGGTCCGGATCCTGCTGCTGCGGAACGGCGTGGACGTCGCCGAAACCGCTGCGGCGCAGCGCCTCGGCGAGCACCTCGCCGCCGACGCCGTGCATCGCGGTGGTGACGACGCGCAGCTCGCGCGCCGGTCCCGGCCGCTCCGGCAGCGCCGTCGCGGCCAGGACCGCGTCCAGGTAGTCCGCGAGGACGTCCTCGCCGAGCACCCGCCAGCCGTCCTCCGCGCGGGGCAGGTCCGCCAGCGGCCCGACCGCGGCGATGGCCGCGGCGATCTCGCCGTCCACCGGCGGCACGATCTGCACGCCGCGGCCGTCCTCACCGCCGGCGCGCCCGCCCAGGTAGACCTTGTAACCGTTGTCCTGCGGCGGGTTGTGGCTGGCGGTCACCATGACGCCTGCGTCGGCGTCCAGGTGCCGCACCGCGAACGCCAGGACCGGCGTGGGCAGCGGACGCGGCAGCAGCAGCACCTCGCACCCGGCGGCGGTCAGCACCGCGGCGGAGTCGTCGGCGAACTCGCGCGAGCCGTTGCGCGCGTCCAGCCCGATCACGACGCGGGGGCGCTCGAAGCGCTGCACCAGCCACGCCCCCAGCCCGGCCGCGGCGCGCTGCACCACCGCCCGGTTCATCCGGTGCTCGCCGGCGCCCACCGCGCCGCGCAGCCCCGCCGTGCCGAACTCCAGGGCCCCGGAGAACCGGTCGGCCAGGTCCGCGGCGGCGCCCGCGTCGCCGCCCTCGGCGGCCGCCAGCACCGCCCGCAGCTCGGCGCGGTCGCGCTCGTCGGGGTCGTCGGCGATCCAGGCCAGGGCGCGCTCGCGCAGGTCCCCGGGCAGGGCGGTCGGCTCGGTCGTGCTCACGGGCCCGACCCTACGACCCGCCGCAGGGGGGTGGCGCGGGCACGCGGTGCCGCGCCAGGCTGACCCCGTGAGCGACGAGGTGAGCACCCCGCCGGCCGCGGCCGCCCGGGGCGACGACGAGCTGCGGGTGCCGTTCTGGATCGTGCTGGCCGGGGTCGGCGTCGGCGCCGTCTGGGCGCTCGCCGGGGTGGCGCTCGGTGCGCGGCTGGCCCGGCGGCGCTGACCGGTGCGGGAACAACCCCCGCCGGTGCCCGGTTCGGCGCCGGTGTGAAGGCGATCGTCTACAGCGAGTCCGGTGGCACCGACGTCCTGCGGCTGGTGCAGCGCGAGGTGCCCGAGCCCGGCCCGGGGGAGGTGCGCGTGCGCGTGGCCGTCTCCGGGGTGAACCCCACCGACTGGAAGTCGCGCAGCGGCGCCACGGCCGCCGCGCCGGACGGCGAGGTGGTGCCGAACCAGGACGGCTCCGGCACCGTCGACGCCGTCGGCGAGGGCGTCACCGGTCTGGCCCCGGGTGACCGGGTGTGGGTCTACATGGCCGCGCAGGGCCGGCCCACCGGCACCGCTCAGGAGTTCACCGTGCTGCCCGCCGAGCGGGTCCTGCCGCTGCCCGAGGGCGTCGGCTTCGACGTGGGTGCCGCCCTGGGCGTGCCGGCCGTCACCGCCCACCGCGCCCTCACCGTCGCCGAGGACGGCCCGCGCCGCCTGGCCCCCGGCGCCCTGGCCGGGCGCACCGTGCTCGTCGCCGGTGGGGCCGGCGCCGTCGGGCACGCCGCGATCCAGCTCGCCCGCTGGGCCGGGGCCACCGTCGTCGCCACCGTCAGCGGTCCGCGCAAGGCGGAGCTGGCGCGCGCCGCCGGTGCGCACCACGTCGTGAACTACCGCGACGCCGACGCCGCCGAGCAGGTCCGCCGCGTCGCCCCCGACGGCGTCGACCAGGTCGTCGAGCTGGCGCTGGGCGCGAACCTGGAGCTGGACCTGGCCGTGGTCCGCCCGGGTGCGAGCATCGCCGTGTACGCCAACGACGGCGGCGTCCCGGTGGAGCTGGACGTGCGCCCCAACATGGTGCTGAACACCCGCTTCCAGTTCGTCCTGATGTACACGATGGGGCAGCACAACCTCGACGCCGCCGCCCAGGACGTCACCGCGGCGCTGCGCGACGGGGTGCTGCCGGTGGGTGAGGAGCACGGCCTGCCGCTGACCCGCTTCCCGCTGGAGCGCACCGCCGACGCCCACGCCGCCGTCGAGGCCGGCACCGTCGGCAAGGTGCTGATCGACGTGGCGGGCGCGTGAGCGCCGCGCCCGCGCTCGCGGACCTCGTCCGGCGCGCCCTGGCGCTGCCGGGTCAGCGGGTGCTGCTGGGGGTGGCCGGGCCGCCGGGGGCGGGCAAGACCACGCTGGCGCGCGCCCTCGTCGCCGCGGTGCGCGCCGCGGCCGGGGACGAGGCCGCCGCGCAGCACGTGCCGATGGACGGTTTCCACCTGGCCGACGTGGAGCTGGACCGCCTCGGGCGGCGCGCGCGCAAGGGTGCGCCGGACACCTTCGACGCCGCCGGGTACGCCGCGCTGCTGCGCCGGCTGCGCGAGCAGCCGCCCGGGGAGGTGGTCTACGCCCCGGCGTTCGACCGCGACGTCGAGCAGCCGATCGCCGGCAGCGTGCCCGTGCACCCCGGCACCCGGGTCGTCGTCAGCGAGGGCAACTACCTGCTGCTGGACCACGGGTCGTGGGCGGGTGTGCGGGAGCTGTTCGACGAGGTGTGGTTCGTGGCCGGGGACGCCGCGCTGCGCACCGAGCGCCTGGTGCGCCGGCACGAGGAGTTCGGCAAGGAGCCGGACGCCGCGCGGGCGTGGGTGGCGGCGGTCGACGCGCCGAACGCGGACCTGGTGGACGCCACCGCCTCCCGCGCCGACCTGGTGCTCACCGGGGACCTCGACCTGACCACCACCTGACACCCGCCGGGGCCCGGGGGAGGATGGGACGCGTGCCGCGCATCCCCGTCGTCGTCCTCGCCGGTTTCCTCGGGGCGGGCAAGACCACCGTCCTGAACCAGCTGCTGCGCTCGGCCGCCGAGGTGCGCCTCGGTGTCGTCGTCAACGACTTCGGCGCCATCGGGGTGGACGCGCTGCTGGTGGCCGGGCTCGCCGACGACACCGTCTCGCTGGAGAACGGCTGCCTGTGCTGCAGCACCGAGGACGGCAGCGTGGAGGAGCTGCTGTCGCGGCTGGCCGCGCCGCGCGGCGGGGAGGTCCTGGACGCGATCGTCATCGAGGCCAGCGGCGTCGCCGAACCCGCCGCGATGGTGCGCCGGGTGCTGCTCAGCGGCGTGGAGGGCGTCGAGTACGGCGGTCTGGTGGTGGCCGTGGACGCCGTGGAGTTCGAGGCGACCCGGCTGCGCCACCCGGTGCTCGACGACCACGTCGCCATGGCCGACGTGGTGCTGCTGACCAAGACCGACCTCGTGGACGCCGGGGCCCTGGCGGCGGTCGCCGCCCGCTGCCGGGAGCTGAACCCGTGGGCGCCGGTGGTGCCCGCCGAGCACGGCCGCGTCGACGCCCGCCTGCTCTTCGACGAGCGGCCCGCCGTGCAGCGCCAGCTGTCCCTGGGGGAGGCGGTGGACGACCACGGCGGGCACCTGCACTCCGCCTACGAGACGGTGGAGTTCACCGGCGAGGAGCCCCTCGACCCGCGCGCGTTCGTGCGCTTCCTGGAGGAGCGGCCCTCCGGCGTCTTCCGCATCAAGGGTTTCGTCCGCTTCGCCGCCCCTTCGCACCAGCAGCGGTTCGTGCTGCACACGGTCGGCGCGGCCGTGCGGTTCGAGCGCACGGCCTGGCCGCGGGGTTCGGCCCGCCGCACGGAACTCGTCCTCATCGGCGCAGGCATCGACGAGGCGGCGCTGCTGGAGGGTCTGCGCGCGTGCGTCGCCGACGGTCCGGTGGCGGACGAGGAGATGGCGATGATGGGCGTGCTGCGCAACACCGAGGGGGTCGACACCGCCGGCCCCGAAGACGCCGACGAGACCTCGCACGAGGGCGGCCGGGGGTGAGCGGCCGGTTCTCGGTGCCGGTCGCCGTGCAGGCGCTGCTGGTGCGCGACGGTCGCTTGCTGACGCTGCGGCGGACGGGGACCGGCCACCGCGACGGCGAACTGGGGTTGCCCGCCGGGCACCTGGAGGGCGGGGAGGACGCCGTCGACGGCTGGTCGGGCGAGCCCCGCACCGGTGAACCCGGCAGGTGCAGCGAACTGGCGTGGGTGGACCCTGACGACCCGCCCGCCGACGTCGTCGACCACGTGCGTTGCGCGGTGGGCGCCTGGCGCGCCGGACGCCCCCTCGTGCTGCACGGGTGGGCCGCCGGCGGGACGTGCTGACGCGGGCGCGTCAGCACGCCAGGTCCCGGCGCCGGTACCCCGCCGCGCCGAGCACGGCGAGCAGCACCGCCACGACCGTCATCACCAGCGCGGCGGCGGTGTCGGCGCCTTCCAGCGGCACGGGCGCCAGGTGCGCGAACGGCGAGAGGTCGCGGACCCACGACGGGGCACCGGTGCTGTCGGCCAGCACCAGCAGCAGGAAACCCCCCGCGGCCGGCAGCGACCCGATCAGCGCGGTGACCGACGGCAGCCACCCGGCGGCGAACACCGCCGCTCCCAGGCAGAGCAGCGCCACCGGCGCCGTGCTCCACGTGCCGCGCAGCGCCTCCGGCAACGTCAGGCCGCCCCCGGAGGCGGCGACCCCGGCCCAGGTGGCGAGCCCCGCGACGGTCAGCAGCGCGAGGACCCCCGCGG
Source organism: Kineococcus arenarius subsp. arenarius (assembly GCF_050871845.1). NCBI lineage: Bacteria > Bacillati > Actinomycetota > Actinomycetes > Kineosporiales > Kineosporiaceae > Kineococcus > Kineococcus arenarius. The sequence continues at coordinate 1,298 of NZ_JBJLSE010000046.1, read as the reverse complement.
CCGCCACGGCCGCCTCGGTGCCGAGCAGGCGCACGCGGCCCACCGGGCCGGCGGCCAGGAGCGCCAGGCGGCGGTCCGGTTCCGCGCCCACGAGGGCCGCGATCCGCACCGCGGCGAACACGCCCACGGGGACGGGCAGCAGCGAGAACACGGTCGCCGTGAAACCGCGCACGCTGTCCAGGTCGGAGAAACCCGCCTGCCCGGCCAGCTCGCCCACGGACGCGTCCTGCCCGAGGAACTCGGTGACGGCGGTCGCCGTGGTGCCGATGAGCAGGTAGTAGGCGCCGATCCCCGCGGACCAGCCCACCAGCGGCCGCAGGCAGCGGCGCACCGCGAAACCCCCCACCGACCCCAGCAGCGCCGTGCGGGCGCGCCGGTGCGCGGGACGCGCGAGCAGGCCCTCACCGACGTCCCGCCGGCCGGCCAGGGCGAGGGCCCCCGCGGCGAGCACCGCCGCCGCCGCGAGCAGGAGCAGCACGGGCAGCACCCGGTCCTGCGCGTACGGCCGGCTGAGCTCCAGCAGCCCGAAGGGCGAGACCCAGCGCAACCCCGCCCACCCGGGCGCCCCGTTCGCGACGGCCCGGGCCAGCAACCCCGCGCCGAGGACCGCGACGGCCGCACCGGCGGCGGCCGGGCGGGTGCCGAGGACCTGCGCCGCCAGCGCCGCCAGGGCGGCGGAGAACAGCCCGAGCGCGGCGACGCCGGCGCCGTGGACGGCGGCACCGCCCGGTGGGGTCCCGGTGAGCACGAGGGCCGCCGCGAGGGCCGCACCCGTGGCGGTCACCACCGCCGCCACCGCCAGCAGGTGCAGGCCCACGACCGTGCGCAGCCGCACCGGCCCGGCCAGCAGCAGGTTCCAGCGCCCGGCCTCCTCCTCCCCGCGGGTGGTGCGCGCGGTCGCCAGCGCGGCCCACGCGCCGAGCAGGACGGCGACGGGAGTGCCCGAGCGCCACACGGTGAAACCGCCGGCGGTCTCCAGCGCGACGGGCTCGCCGAACAGGGTGCGCACCGCCGGGTTCCGCGCGATGCCTCGCAGGGCGGCGAGGGTCGCGGGGTCGGCGGCCAGGGCGTCGAAGCTCGCCGCGACGGTCGCCGTCAGGGCCACGGCGACGAGCAGGGCCGCCAGCCCGCTGCGGCGCACCTGCCCCAGCGCCAGGCGTCCCACGGCCCGGGGGGGGGGGGGGGGGGGGGGGGGGGGGGGGGGGGGGGGGGGGGGGGGGGGGGGGGGGGGGGGGGGGGGGGGGGGGGGCGGGGCGCCCACCTCCCCCACCATGATTAAGAGAATAAAAAATAAATAA